>JBFWWY010000020.1:0-13379 GCA_050245935.1 Phycisphaerae bacterium
ATGCGTTCGAAGCAGCTCAAATCGAGCTGCATCGGTCGCAATGATTGAGATTGAATGAAACGGGCCGGCGCTTTGCCGGCCCGTTCTCTTTTTACCTCGCTTGAAAAGCGCTGACGCTTCTCTACGCGTTACGTCGACGACGATGCATCACGATCCGCCCGGCGAAGCTCATCAGCGGCACAAAGCCCAGGACGCCAAACAATCCCATTCCGCAGTTTGGCAGCAAATCAATCTGCTGACCGATGACGAGGTTGCTCGATTCATTGCTGTTGCGATTGGGTTCTTCTCCGCGCTGCACGGTATGAATCTTTATTTCATCTTCATCGTCCGTATTCGTGTTCTCCATGTCGTCGTCCTGCATCACGTCAGCGCGTGCGACCATCACGCTGCTCGCGCCGACGGCATTCAGATTACCCAGTGCATCCGCAACCGCATCTTTCGCAATACTGACAAAAAACAGCCCGTCACCGCTGAGTTGGGAGACCGTCACAAGGAAGCTCGTCGACGTTGCCGCTTCGACCGACACATTCGCACTCGCTGTGCCGTCATGCGTCACGACGACATCCGAAGCGTCGAAGTCACTTACCGGTTCGCTGAACGTCACCACAAACGACGCGCTTTTTTCCGCACCAATATCCATTTTCTCCGGCGCGATCGAAACGATTGTCGGCGCGACGCGGTCAATCGTCAGCGAAACAAGCTTTTCGACCGGTGCGTTCACATTCCCAGCCGCGTCGGCTACGGCACCGCCGTCCAGAGACAATGAGGCGACGCCATCACCCGACAGGTTGGGGAACGCAATCTTGAAACTCGTGCCCGAAACTGCGATGACTGCCGCTGCACCCGTATCCGCCGAGCCGGACAGTGTGATGCCGATCATGTTTGCCGCCGGTACACTGACGTCCTCGCTGAACGTCACGACGATTTCCGCCATCGTCTGGTTCGTCTGCGCGCCACCGGTTACGAGTGCGCTTGCCACGGTCGGCGGCGTCTTATCGATTGTGTAGATCGCAGTTCCAATGTGCCCACCGTTGTCCGCACCAACGCCACCCAGCGGATTACCGCGTACGTCGATGATGGAATCATCGTCTGCCAGTTCGATTGTGACGTTGCCGTCACCCGTGCCCGTATTAACCGTTACGATATAAACATCGCCGCCGTGATTGCTTGTTACGCCGGTCACCGACGCACTATTGACGCCGTTCGCGAGAATCTCAAAGTCCGCACTGTTTACACCACTCACCGGCTCGTCAAACGTGACTTCAAACGTGACCGTCGCAGCGCGCGTCGGCGTGGCATCCAGCCGCACGATCGACGCGACGGCGGGATCAACCGCGCTCATCGCGTAGCTCTGACCCGTTGAAAAATTCCCGGTTCCCAGTCCAGCGCCGCCCAGCGGAATCATGCTGCCGTCGACGATCGAGTCGTTGTCGACAACATCGAGCCGCAAGGTACCTTCGCCGCTGCCGGAGTCGACCAACACTGTATAGACGTCACCGCTGCCTTGACTGGTGACGCTCAAGATCGATGTCCCATTGACGCCGACGGTGCTTACTGTGAAATCGTCGATCCCCACGCCGGTGACGGCGGCGGTGAAGGTGACGGTAAATGTGACGAGTTCGCTGTCACTCGGTGATGCATCGCTGCGCGTGATGGATTGAACGAATGGCGCAGAACTCAGCGTTCCATAGACATCATCGTCGTCGCCATTGGTCCCCAGATCATCTTCCGCGGCGTTGCCGGAGAAGCTCAGCCCGCCGGTGATGACGGTTGCACCGGCGTTTACAAATATCGCTCCGCCTTTGCCTTGTCCGTCATCGCCTCTGTTACCGCCGCCGTTACTCGCGCCGCCCACACCGGCAGTAGCTGAATTGTTGTCCAAGCTTGAATTGAATATGCGGAAATTGCCGGCCCGCACGAAAATCGCGCCGCCGAGCCCCGCGCCGCCGCCGCCGCCGGAGCCGAGGTCATAGTCGTATCCATTGCCGCCAAAAGTGCCGCCGCTGCCGGCGCCGGCAAAACCCGCGCCGCCGCCGCCACCGAATCCGCCGGCGCCCCCGGAGGCTTGGCTGAATGGGCCGTCGGCTTCGCCGCTGCCCCCGCCGCCGCCGCCGAAACCGCCCGCCCCACCGGTGTTACCGTAGTCACCGCCGCTACCACCGGCACCTTCTCCCCCCGCGAAGCCATTTCCGACGCCCGGCATTCCCGATAATGGCGCGGCAATCCCTCCCGAGGCGCCTGACGAGGACGCATTGTTGTCGCCTGCGGCACCGAGGCCGCCTCCGCCACCACCGCCACTTGATCCCGAAACAATGTAGCCGCCACCATCGCCGCCGATCGCACTGTTTCCATCAAAGTCGACGTTGCGCACGACAGCATTTGTCTGCGAATAGATAGCCCCGCCGAGTCCGGCCGCACCGCCGCCTCCACCGCCGTCACGAGTATCCCCACCTGCGCCGCCCCGCGCAAAGCCATGGTGGATCGCGAGGTCCGAAATCTCCACATCACCGCTCAACAGCGCAAACGCTCGATAAAGCGAATTGCCGTCGATGATGAGTTGATCGCTTCCGGGTCCGTCAATCGTCATATCCGTCGTGATGCTCGGCAGCGCCGCAGTCAACGTGATCGTTCCGGTGACGGAAAATGTGATCACGTCCGCTTCCGCATTCGCATTCGCCGCGTTGATCGCATCGCGCAGCGAAACGTCGTTTACGCCGACGCCATCATCTTCATCAACGAGCGTATCGACAACAAATGTCGCTCCAAATCCGCTCGCCGAACACGCGACTGCAATCGCCCCAAATACCAAGCGGCGTAACTGCAAGAAAGCAGAGTTGCCCGTTGAATATGAATTCTGTTCAGTCGCCGCTGTTCCACGCATTCTGTACTCCCTGCAAGGCGCAAAATCGATGTGCGCAACCTTCGCGCAACGTTTGAAAACGAGGCCTGCAGAATTGAATCGGGTCGGGGGTCGGCTTCGGTGAATTGTTCGACTGTGTTCACAGAGATTTGAGACAAGTGCCCGACGAACGCTCGATCAAATAGGGCTTGCAAAAATGCCTTTGTAATCGATCGACCGCCGTGACGAATACGAATTGTACCGGCAAAAAAATTTCCCTCTGCTATTTATCAGGATCCGGCACTTTTCTTTCCCATGCCAACTCTGCCCATACGGGAAAATGGTCCGAGGGCCAGCGCCCATCGACTTTTCGCTGGTCAATGTCGGCGGCGGTAACGCGCAGCCCCGGCCCGATCAGAACATAATCGATCTTGCGCGTGCCGCCGTCGTTTTCCACCTTGAAGCCGGTAAAGGTTCCCGCCCGCGCGCCCGCATGCAAAACACGATAAGAATCGCGAAGTTTGAATGTCTTGGCGTTCGCGTTATCCCCGTGGAGTAGCGTCGCGAGCGCCGGGTTCTCTTCGTCCACATTGAAGTCGCCCATCACGACGAGCGGATCGTGGACGCCGGCGTTCGCAACGTGTTCGTTAAAGTGCTGGCGCACCAGCAGCGCCGCGCGCTCACGCGAATCCTGTCCGACATGATCGAAATGCAGGTTGTACACATAGAGGCCGCGCCCCGATTCCCATTCGATCAGCCGCGCCCAGGTGCAGATCCGCGTGCACACGTTGTCCCAGGTGATCGAGCCCGGCTGGGCCGGCGTGTCGCTCAGCCAGAATGTGCCGCTGCTTTCCACGCTGAAGCGCGCACGATCAAACAGAATTACACACGCTTCGCCTTTCACGCGTCCATCTTCGCGACTCACGCCTACCGCCGCATAACGCGGCAGCGCCGCCAGCAACGCCCGCGTCTGAAACGACTCGGCTTCCTGCAGCCCGACGACATCCGAATTCGACTCACGAATGGTCTCGATTACGCGCGGCGCGCGCACTTCCCAGCGATCCGGCCCGTCATTCGCCGAACCGAGCCGGATATTGAATGTCATCACGCGGACCTTTTGAGTCTCGTCCGTTTTTTCTGTTTCACCCGCATACGCATAAAACGGAGCAACCAAGATGATCGCTGCAAACACCCAAACGCCATTCCGATTGATGCAGTAACTGCTTCGCCGCACGTCGTTCATGGTAAATTCACCGAATTTGTCACGAATAATCGTTCCCTGTTCCGCGCCGCATTTTCCTATAATCGCAGCGTGAACGCCAATCTTCCAGTTTGGGTGACAGTTGCGATTTTCCTCGGCGGCGTGCTCGGCGCGATCGTCGTGATGTCCATGGAACATCTTCTCCTGATATTGCTGCCGCTGCTCCTCGTTCACCTCATCTTCGCGAATGCGATCGGCATGCACGTTTATGCAAAGGACGCGCGCGTCGCGCTCGTCCGCATCTTCGTGGGTTCACAGTTCGTAATTCTCGTCGTCGGCGACTGGGTGCGTTCGCCGTACGAGTTGCAGTATATCCCGTTCGTGACCGGGCTCTGGACGTCCGCAACGGTTGCGGTGTACATCTTCGACATGCTCATTATGTCCTCCGCCGCCACGGTACGCTGGAAGCAGGGCCTCAGCGACAATCGACGCGGCATGCGCTACTGCCTGTACTGCGAATATGACCTGACGGGGAATGAGACCGGGAAGTGCCCGGAGTGCGGTGAGGAAGTTTCCTTTTGAGCGACTATTCGGCAGAAGCGAGAATCGGTAGGCTGGGCATTGCCCAGCAATTAGCGCGCCTCGGCGGAGAGAAGCTGGGCGGTGCACTAGCAAGAAGAACTGTTCGAGGCTTTATCGCGCAGGCGAGACGCCTGTGCCACAATCAGACGTCTTCTTTTCAACATTGGAAATCATGAATGCTCGACAACGCACTCAAAGACCTGCTGCTGGCCATCGCTGACGACAAATTCTTCCTCGGCTGCCGCAACAGCGACTGGACCGGCCTCGGTCCGATGATCGAAGAGGACATCGCGTTCTCCGCGCTCGCGCAGGACGACATCGCGCATGCCAAGGAGCTGTACGAGTGGATCGCCCGCCAGACCGACGACGACGCGAACCGCATCGCGCACGGTCGCAAAGTCGAAGAATATCGCTGCGCACAGATTGTCGAGCTTTCGGATGAATTCGACTGGGCTTTCGCGCTCGTGCGCCAATTCTTCTGCGACCATTTCGATGAACTGCGACTGCGCCGGCTCGCAAAATCGTCCAATCAGGAACTGCGCGAGCTCGGCGAACGCATGCTCGCCGAAGAGCGCCTGGCCCTCGGCCACGCCGACGGCTGGATTCTCCGCCTCGGCCGCGGAACGGCGGAATCGCGCGAGCGATTGCAAACCGCGCTCGACAAACTTGCGCCGCATGCCTGCATGCTGTTCGAAAAAACCGCCGACGCCGACAAACTCGCAGATTCCGGCGTCTATCCGCCGCTCGCGCACGACATGTTCGACATGTGGGCGACGAAAATCGAATCCGCCGTCGAAGCCGCGAATCTCGAAGTAAAACTCGACAAACCCAACGCAGCCGCCAAAGGCGGCCGCGCCGGCGTCCACTCCGAGCACTTCGCCCCCTGGCTCACGGAACTCACCGAAGTCTATCGCGAAGAACCCGAAGCGACCTGGTAAGACGTCCGCCCATAACTCCGGTAGTCCCCCAATCAGTGCCGGGCCGCGTGTCCCGATTTATCGGGGTCCCGGCCCAACGAATCGAGGAATAGCGAACGCCAAGTCGTTTCACATGTCATTCGCCGTACTTCCCATCGTTACCAGGTCAATTCAAACCCTATTACTGTTCGTCTAGCAAGTGCGAATCAAAATCCATACTGCCATGAAGCACGCGCTGAATGAGCACTTCCAGTGCCGTAAAGGTGTAGAAAATCACATGCTTTCCCGACCGCCGCGAGTGATAGCCTTGTCGTAGCCCTTCGCGATTCTTTCCACCTTCAGGCGCGTCGCAGCACTGTCGCATACTTGCGCCGAGCTGGTCGAGATAACGATCTGCCTGCGTTTCTCCAAAAAGATTTGACGTCCAATGCCAAATCGCTGTCAGGTCGGTCTCTGCTTGTTCGCTGATATACAGACTTCGTTTCACGACTTGGATCGCCGAGCTTCTTTGCGGGCACGACGCTTAATCTTCTCAATATCAACAGGACCCGCAACGCCGCTCTGCTCGCCCTCGATCAACGCGTTGCGCAGGTTTTCGACCTTCTGCTCGTGTTCCTGAAGCAGACGCAAACCGGCACGCACGGCTTCACTTGCAGATTGGAAGCGACCGGAGGCTACGCACGCGGCCAGAAACTCTGCTTGCTGAGGAGTGAACGAGATGCTGATGTTTTCGCGGATTGCCATACGGACCCTCAACTTTCTGTACTACATTGTAGCACAGACAAAATGGGGTCGGCAACGCTGCTTGGAGCGACTCAAAAATCACCCTTATCCATGTACGGATAACTCCACAGCGTCACTTGGATCGTCACCGACTTTACCCAGGCCGCGTGCATTTTCTCTACCTCTTCTACGGAGTGTCCGCTTTTCGCGACGCCGCTATGATTGACTAGACATGATTTCCAAGCCGCAAATTCTCGAAACGCTCCGCACCATCGACGATCCCGAGATGCCCATCAGCATCGTCGATCTCGGACTCGTCGTGGACATTCGCATTCAACCCGACAGCGCAGACGAGACGTCGCGCATTGAAATCGATCTGACGCCGACATTTATTGGCTGTCCCGCGCTCGACATGATTCGCGCCGACGTCCAGCGGCGCGTTGCGGCGGATTGCGGCGTGTCCCCCAATAACGTAACGGTGAATTACCTGATGTCGCCGCGCTGGACTGCCGACCGCATCAGCGAGGCCGGCCGTGCACGGCTCAAAAAGTTCGGTGTAACAGTGCCTGAGAATTGCGGCAACGCTTCCGTACATTCGGCCGCTGCCGACGACACAGTCGAACAGATTATTGCGCGCTCTACATCGATGACCACCGTACCGCTGACAATCGGCGGTGCCCCGGCCTCCGTGCCGTGTCCGTATTGCGATGCCGCAAACACGCAAATGGAGAGTCCATTCGGACCGACGCGCTGCCGCATGATTTACTACTGCCCGGCATGCAAGAACTCGTTCGAGCATCTCAAAGCGATCTGAATGCCCGCTTGGCGTCGCCGCAACCGAATATGGGCGTTTCGGCCTGATTTTCCAGCAATATCTCGTCCTTTTTTGGTTGTCAGGCACATTCGGGTATGATCCAAGTGAGGGCGAGTACAAACCTTTGTTCAGGGGAAAAAGACGTATGCGAAAATTTCGAATGACCGCCACGGCGCTGGCCGTGTTTACGTGTCCCATCATCGTTGCGGACGTGAGCAGTTCCATCTGCGAAGTCTCCGAGGACGGCAAGACTGTTGCGACCGATAAAGAGTTCGCGGGCGCGGAAGTAACCAGTCTTCGAGGCGGAACTGTGCCGTACGGCCTCACCTCCGACTGGGACAACACCGGCGCGCGCCGGCAGGTTGGCGGCGTGAAAATCGCTGACTTCAACAACGACGGTTGGAACGACGTCTTCGTCGGCTGCTACAGCTCCAACAGCTTTCCGCCGTATACCGATTGGCGAAACTTCATTCACTACAACAACGGCGACGGGACGCTCGAAGCGATGCCGTCCTGGATCTCGACCGATCAGGTTTCCACCACGGACGTGCAGGTCGGCGACATCAACGGCGACACGTTTCTCGACATTTTCTGCACGACCGGCAGCACGTCGCGCAACGTGATCTACTTCGGCAGCGCAACCGGCCCCAGCACCAGCCCCGGCTATTTCAGCGCCGAACCGAATAACGCCTTCGCGATCGCCGGCATCCTCGTCGACATCGACCACGACGGCGATCTCGACGCGTTTACCGCGAATCAGGGCTTCAGCGAAAACGATCCGTATCGCCCGATTTACGGATTCATCAACCAGAACGGCGTTCTCAGCACAGTGCCGACGTACGCGTCCGCCGAGCAGGCCGGCCACAATTCACTCGCGGTCGCCGATGTGGACGATGACGGATGGGAAGACCTCGCGGTCTCGAAGTGGGCGGGTTTCCAGAGCGCTGTTTATCGCAACAACATGGGTTCGCTGCAAACGGTTCCCTACTGGCAGAACGGCCAGACCACGACCGATCGCGGCGTTGCATTTGCGGACATTGACGACAACGGGCTTCCCGATCTTGTAATTGGTCGCAACCCGACATCCATCTATACCAACGCAGATGGACTGCTAGAATTGTCGCAGACCGTCAATCCGCCGTTCTTCAGTCACCAGGAGATTCAACTGGAGGACATTGATCAGGACGGCGACCCGGATTTGGCCGAGATTCACTTTGGGGACGGACGCGGACATCTGTATCTGAACGAAAGCGGCACTCTGGCCACTGTTCCATCGTGGACCTTTGACGCTACCGTCGTAGGCACTGCGCTCGCTTTCGGCGACCTCAACAATGACGGTTGGAAAGACCTCGTCCTCGGCTATTCCGGCGATCCGTCGATTCGCGTGTTTTACGCGACGCCGCTGACTCTGCTGGGGGATATGAATTGCGACGGCGTGATTTCGGTTTCCGACATCGCACCGTTCGTGCTCGCATTGACGGACCCCGCCGGCTACGCAGCGTCGTTCCCGGATTGCGACATCAACAATGCTGACGTGAATGGTGATGACACCATCTCCGTAGGCGACATCGGCCCGTTCGTCGCACTGCTGACGAGCTAGGAAGTAGCAAACCAACAGTGCTGCGTTCGCCACAGCCCACGCGAACGCTGCAATGTGTCGCCTTCACGAGTCGTGATCGCAAGCATCGAACAAGCTTGGGTGCCATGTTTGCCTCGCGCAAATAGGCTCCAGTATTCAGCCCTGCGTTACGCGAAGCAACATGCCTCAGCGCTGTGCGAACGCGCCCTTTGCAGGGCCTTCTCCTCAAATCTGTCGCCGAAAATCCCCGCAACAAAACAGATCGAAAAACCCCCCGCAAGCTGCGAGGGGTCGAGAACTGGATAAGAAATTGCAATGTTGTCGTGTGCGAAATGCTTACGACCGACGACGCAAACCCAGAATCGCGATCGCCGAAAGCAGCAGACCCGATCCCGGCTCGGGGAAATGCGGCTCGCTCAGGTCGGTGCCGTACTGGAAGGTGATGTTGCTGACGTCACGCATGGGATCAAACCCAGAGGGAAGTCCGCCCAGCCGGAACACGACCGAGTCCTGAATCAGTGCATTCGTCCCCGTCACCGGCGTATTGCCGGTGAGCGGGTTGTCTCCGGTCGAGGAGATACCGTATTGCAAACCGTCCGGAGACGCCGGACCTTGAAGATTCGAACCCGGGAATAAGTCACCGGGACCGAATACGCTGAAACCAGATGCTCCAATTCCATAATCTGCGCCGTAGGGATTGCCGGCGAGGTCGCCGCGATAGCCCCACTCGCCGCCCACCACACCGCCGGGATCGCTGCCGCCGAAGAGTACCGTCGAGCCCGTATGGAGCGTCGCGGAAACCTGGGTCAATGTCGGCAGACCGGCGATGTCAAAAAAGACTGCGGTAAGAATATCCGCCGGAACCAATACGTCGTTTGCCGACGAATTTGTCAGCGTGACGAGCAGATCTCCGCCGTTGTCGGTGAAGTTGACGGTTGCCTGTAGGTTTCCCTGCGAAGCGGTCAGCGAAAGCGGTGCGGCAACAACGGTTGTCGCGCACGCAAATCCGGCCGCGCCGCCAACCCAGCGCAGGCCTTTCGAAAAGAGAAGCATTCCCCAATCCTCCAATATCAGAATGCTACGCGCCCGCCGTACTCGGTTCGAGTGTGCATGAGGGCCGCGTATGAAATAGTCAGCGCGCGCCAACGCGCTTCAACTACAAAGGTTTTTGAGGCAGGAGAACCTGCAAGTGAAGCATTACGAAATGCGCGCGGAATCGCACAAAGAAAGCGTCGTACCGCCAGACTTACGAAAGATGTTCCAACCCCTCCAAAGGCTCGATTGCAACATTACAGTATCATTGCAATTTGCTGAATACAAGGCCTTTTTGAAGCAGTTCGTGGCAGAAATGGGATCGTAATGGGTCCGAAAATAGTCAGAGTAGGGATTGGGCGAATGAACGCGTAATCTTGCTTTGATGTGCAACAGAAGGTTTCACAATTGGCATCGCAACGGCTGGGGTTTCCCCGACGCTCAAACCTGACCTTGCTTATTTCGCAAATGGGACCAGGAAAGCAGCGCCCAGCCCATCAGGAATGCGAGCCCGCCGATCGGCGTGATGGCTCCCAGCCAGGTCTGTCCGGTGAGTGCGAGCAGATACAGACTGCCGCTGAAGAAAAGTATGCCGGATTGAAACAGCGCGCAGACGAACCTATTTGCCGACCTGCGTGATTCGTTTCCGAGGAGAGCGCCTACGACGACCATCGCGAGGGCATGATACATCTGATAGCGTGCCCCTGTTTCAAAGATTGCCAGCATGTCCGGGGTGAGTCGCGACTTCAATCCGTGGGCACCGAACGCACCTGCCGCAACCGCGACGAGCGCGTTGATCGCCCCAATGCCGACCCAGCACGTGTTGGAAAGAGTTGTGTTCAACAATCGGGGACCCTGGGTGAGTCGTTGCGAACGGGGAACCGGTTGCTAATTTCCGCCTCCGCTGTGCCGACAGAAGCTCGAACGCACGTCGGGCACATACGATTCGCGGGCGTCCACACCAGGCGCTCGAATTGCGCAAAGCAAGCCGAACGCGAGGTGGGCAATGTTCCGCAGTTACCGCTTGGTCGTGGAAACTTCCTTGCCGGTCTGGCCGGATGCGACGTCGTTCTTATTCTCGGCGGCGAGCTCTTCAGAAGGAATTTGTATGACTTTTGGCTGAAGCGTGGTCGCTTCGTCATTCGCTTCGTCGTCCAGCCATGCCATGATGCTGTCGTCGAGTGAGCTTTCAGCCTGCGGGATCTGGAATTTGTGCGAGCACCGCTTGCAGCGAACGGATCGACCTTGCGATTCGATCGGCAAACGATACTTTGCCGAGCATTCCGGGCAGCTCGTTTTGATGCAATCAGCCACAATTCTCACCTTTTCTGTTTCCCGAACCCGCGCACGAAGACCCCTTCGTCTGATCGTGGCGAATTCCACCTGACGTCCCCGAAACCAACTCTGGTTGTCGGCTGAAATCGGACTACAAACGGTGTATGAAACAGAATGAGAGCGTTATCAACATGCTTGATCGGCGTAAAATGTATGGATGACCAGCAAGTTTTGGCGCTGCCGTGCTCAGCCTGCACTGCAGGTTGGATAATAACTTACAAAACCGCACAATTCAATAGAACCTACGCAACCGTTGCGCGTTTCCCCGACATTGTTCGCGAGATTACAGAAATGTTATTTTTGCGCGGCGACGGTCCGGGAACGCTCCATGCAACGCACATCTGCGACTGAGGGCGCGCAAGCGGCGATCACCGCGTCGATTACGCGCCTGCCATCGGTCACGCCGCAAGTGAAGAGATCAACCGCGACATACCCCGCTTCGGGATACGTGTGGATCGCGGCATGCGATTCGCTCAATAAAAAAAATCCGGTAAATCCGCCGCCGGGAAATTCGTGTTTGCGCTCGGCGAGGATATTCATTTCAACGTCGACAAGCGCGCGGCGCAGACAACTCATGATCGCGTCAGGATTTGCGAGCGCCGCCGGCGCGACGCCAGACAAGTCCGCGAGCCAGTGAAGGCCGATTTGGATTGTGGTGGCGTGCGTTGCCGGGGTTTTCGGTTTAGTCGTCATCGAAATAGCGATTATAGGCGTTCTGGTACCGCTCTTGCACGCGCGGCCGGTCAAGCGTGGATGGTTCTTCATCGGTGTCCGCAAGATCGGGCGGAAAGCGATGCAACCCGGACATTCCCTCGTTGGTCAGAAACCGCAATTTGATTTTGGGGTCGAGTGGTTGTTGTGCAGTTGCACCATGTCGGACCAGGCCAAAACCCCACTCGCCAAATGTCGGAACGTAGACATGCAGAGGTTCCACCACCTGTCCGCGATCGACCTCGCCGGCGGCGTTTCGAAGCGTACTGATAATGCACCAGAATGCTTCCCGCGACCGCAGGGGGCTTGTCGCTTGCGTAACGAGCACACCTTCTTGTGCAAGATGCCGCAATGCCAGCCGGTAAAAGGCAGTGGAATAAAGCTTTGCAATTTCCGGACGGGATGGGTCCGGCAGATCGATGAAGATCGCATCGTACATATCGTTGCCGGATTCCAGAAATTTCATCGCGTCGGCATTGATCACGCGAACCCGCGATTCATTCAATGCATTGCTGTTGAGTTGCGTGAGCAGCGGATTGTGCGCGAACAGCTCGGTAATCGCCGGGTCGAGGTCAACAATTTCGACCGTTCTTACATCCTCGTATTGGAGAATCTCACGCGCCGCGAGGCCGTCCCCGCCGCCGAGAATCAGGATGCGTTCCCGATTTCGCAGTAGCGCCATCGCCGGATGAACGAGCGTTTCGTGATAGCGATACTCATCGATGGAGGAGAATTGCAGATGACCGTCAAGAAAAAGACGAACGTCGTCGCGCCAGCGCGTGATCACAATTCGTTGATACGGCGTCGTCGTGGAGTAGATGATCTCGTCCTGATAGAGACGCGCTTCAAACAACGACGTCAATTGCGGCGCATAAAAAAATACACCGAGCAACGCGAGAAATCCGCCTGATAGCAGCAGGCCCAGAGACGTACGCGCTTTGCCGATCGCGTCACGAAACCAAAACCACAGCAGTCCGGCGACTGCGAGATTCAGCAGTCCCATCAGCGCACCGGATTGCACGAGTCCGAGGTTGGGAAGCAAAAGAAAAGGAAATAGCAGCGAGGCCGCCAGCGCACCGAGGTAATCCGCCCCGAGGACATTTGCGAGCGTGATGCGGAGCGTCTTGTGGTCCTGCAAAATACGAATGACGAGCGGAATCTCCAGCCCGACCATCACCCCGACCGCAAACACCATAGACAGTAGAATCGCCGAATACTGTGCGGTATACGCGAAGGCTGCAAAGCCGACGAGCGCCGTGAGCCCGCCCACGATGCCGACGGCGGCTTCCACCAGAATCAGTGCTGCAATGACGTTTGTACGAACAAACTTCGATAAAAACGAGCCGACGCCCATCGCTGAGAGGAAAAGCCCGATGACAATGGAGAACTGCGTGACGGAATCGCCGAGCAGGTAGCTCGACAATGCGCCGGCAATCAGCTCGAAAACGAGCCCCGCGATCGCGATGAGGAAGATCGACGCGACGAGCAACTGGCCGGTGCGCGGGTGAGGCGGTGCTTGCGGCACGGGCGCGTCGGCGTTCATGCGTGATCTGGTAGCCGGATCTGGCTCATCGAATCACAGCCGCAAGGATGATCGCGATGCCAATCAAGGCTGCGCCAATAATGATGCCCAGTGCAACATTCTG
>JBFWWY010000021.1:0-13368 GCA_050245935.1 Phycisphaerae bacterium
CGATCTCAGCAATATTGCCCCGATGAGTTTTTTCACGAACGGCGATGCGGCAGTCGGGCATAATCTCTACACCCGCGGCAATTATCTGTACGAGGCCAATTACGTGAGCGGACTACGCATCTTCGATACAACCGACCCGCTCGCGCCGGTGGAAGTCGCTTCGTTTGATACCGAGCCGGACGCGTTTGTCACCGGGTTCAATGGCGCGTGGAGTTGCTATCCGTATTTTCCGAGCGGAACCGTCATTGTCAGCGACATGCAGAAAGGATTGTTCGTTCTCGGTGTTACGCTGTCCGGCGGGCCGCTCATCGGCGATTTGAATTGCGACGGCGCCATCAGCGTGGGAGACATTTCCGGTTTTGTTCTGGCGCTGACCGATCCGGCAGGATATGCCTCGTCGTTCCCGGATTGCGACATCAACCTTGCGGACGTGAATCAGGACAGTTTGATTTCCGTCAGCGACATCGGTCCGTTTGTCACGTTGTTGACGCAGTAAACACATAGACTGACGCGGGGACGATCAGCATGGAATTCGAAGGCGGGCTGGGCCCGCCTTTTTTGTTTGCTTCCTGCGCGTGCTTTCGCGAATTCCTGACAAATCATGACAGGCTCCGCTGGTCGCGCGTGTCAATCCCATTACAATATCTTGTGTGCAGGTGCCCCGGCGAGATCGAAAAAGAACCAGCAAAAGTGAGCGTTGATGAACCAAGCTGCCCTCCGGCCCCGGATGAGTTTGTCCGCACGACGCTGCCGACGTCAATCCATTCTGCATTTCTTCGCAGCTTTGGCCGTTTCGATTCCGGTCGTCTCCGCGGTCGCGCAAAGTCGGCCGGTCATTTATGAAAATCTCAAAGCGATCGGGCCGGATGGCACCATTCTCGAGGACATCAAACTTTCCGTGCAGGGCGGTAAGTTTCTCGGTGTCGGCAAACAGGTTCCCGCGCCGCTGTTTGCGAAGAAAAAAGACATGAAGGGCCAGTTCGTCACATCGGGCCTGATTGATTCGTGGTGTGATTTCGATGTGTTAACCGGGTCATCGGGCAGCGGGCCGGCGTCGACTGCTGCCGATGCCTTCGATCCGTATGATCGCGACTTCCTCCGTTCTGCATGGTCCAACGGTGTCGTCGGCGTGTATCTGTCGGCGGCTTCCAGTGAGAGTGCTGCGGGTCGTGGCGTCGTGGTGAAGCTCACGGGAACGCCGGATCGCGCGGAATGGCTTGCGAACGAAGACGCGGCGGTTTCGTTCCGGATCGATGATCAGAACAGCAGAGCTTTTCAGCAGGTCAGAGCGCTCAAGCAGTTACGCGACGTGATCGAGAGTGCCCGGGCCTATCGCATCGCGCTGGAAGACTACGAAGAAGAACTGAAAGAATACGAAGAGAAGATTGCCGAACGCGCCAAAAAACAGGCTGAGGCTGAAAAGTCCGACGGGGATGGGAAAAAGGAAAAACCGGACGTCAAAGAGGACCAGCCGGAATCGAAAGAAAAGAAGCAGCGGCCTCGCCGACGGCCCGGCCCAGCGCCGAAGGACATGCAGGAGGCGGCACTCGCCGGTTTGACTCCCGGCGCGGAGAATCCGGAAGATTCGCCCGCCTCGGAAGCGAAAGATGCTGAAAAGAAGGACAAGAAAAAAGACAAGATCGAGAAACCGAAGAAACCGCCGTTCGACGCCAATCTCGCTCTGGTCGTTCGCGCGCTCGACGGTGAATTGCCGGTTCGGGTGTGGGTGAATCGACCGGAAAACATTCTGGAAGTCGTCGAGATTGCGAAAACCTACGGTCTCCGCCTGATTCTGGAGGAAGCGCGCGGTGCGCATCGCGTCGCCGAGACGCTGGCAAAGAACAATGTCGCGGTCGTCCTCGGACCCGCGTTAGAAACGATGTTTTTCCAGGGCGGCGGGCTGGAATATTACGACGAGCGCGCCGCAGCGGAACTCTCGGCTGCGGGTGTAGACGTTTATTTTGGCAGCGGGGCGCGTGTCCCTAACGGTTTGATGGGAACCAATTTGCTCCTGCAGGTAGCGAACGCGATCGGTAACGGTTTCCCCGAGGATGTAGCACTGGCGAGCCTGAATCGCGACGCGATTCCCTTTCTTGCGCTTGAAAAGAAAGTGGGTCGAATCCGCCCCGGCGAACCCGCTGATTTCGTCGTGTGGAGCGATCACCCCTTTGCGGCGGGTGCGACGGTTCAGGCGGTGTATGTTGATGGTCGTGAAGTCTACACCCGCGGCGACGCCGAGGAGAACCAATCTTGAGTAGCGTTCGGAGCGATGTTCTCGTTCGAATCGTGGCGGTTGGGATTCTGGCCGTTGCCGCGTCGACGGTGGGTTATGCGCAGCAACTCGTGATCAAAGCACGGGGATATGTGACCCCGGACGGGAGTCTGCAACGCGGCGCGGTCGTCGTGATCGATGATGGAAAAATCGTCTCCGTCAACAGTGAAGAGGCAGGGCAGGCCGAAACGCATGAGTATGCGGACGCCGTCCTGTGCCCCGGATTGATCGATATCGACGCATCCTTGTCGGCGGTGTCACAGCTTGCGGAGAGTGCGAACCCGATTCTCGCAGATGCTACGGCGCAGGATGCGCTCGATCCTTATGCAAAACAACTTCGACGTGCGCTGCACGCGGGCGTGACGACATTCCTGCTGGCTCCGGACGATTCCAATCTCGTCGGCGGGCAGTCCGCACTGTGCTCGACCGTGGCCGGCGATTCAGCCACGATGCCGGGGCCGCTCAAAATTTCGCTTGCACCTTCGGTGTATCGCGCATCTTTCGAGCCCAGTTCGCGGGCCGGCGCAATGCAAATGCTGCGTCATGCGATTTCGCAGGCGCGCAGTGCTGCGGCGGAATCGGACAACGACACGGCCCTGAAGAGTTTTGCCGATGGCGGCATTGCTGCAATCGTCACCGCACCGTTTGGCGCGGATGTTTTCGCTGCCGCGCAACTCGCAAAAGAAACGCAAGTCAAGCTGATTGTGCTGCATGTTCGAGATGCGGCGCGCGTCGCGGACGTGGCGGGTGATTTTGCGGGTGTTGTCGTCGGCCCGTATTCCATTTCCGCAGACCAGAAAAGTGCTGCAGCCGCCGGAATCTTCGCGAAAGCCGGCGTTCCGGTCGCAATCGCAGGAGGAACACCTTTCGCAGCAGAATCGAGTCTGCGATTTGGTGCGGCGATGGCAGCGCGAAACGGGCTCTCGCTGGAACTCGCCCGACAAGCCATTACCAGTACGCCTGCAAAACTATTGAAAGTGGATGATAAGATCGGTTCGATCGAAGCCGGTCGCGCCGCCGATCTTGTCATTTTTTCGGGGGACCCGTTGGATTTGCGCAGCCGTGTCGTGGCGGTGTATAAAAACGGCGCATTGGTTTATCGCGCAGAGACGACGGACGACGCCAGTTTGGAGAAATAGCAATGTTTTCGCGTTGCAGAAATTGCACTTCAGGGATCCAACGAGCGCTGGTCTTTTCAGCGATGATTCTCGCGACTTCGGTCTACGCGCAGGATGCGACCGAGGGAGATCAGCATGCTGCGACCCCAGCGGATCGCGCCGAAAAAATTCTCGTTATTCAGGCTAAGACGTTGTGGACCGGCAGCGGAGCGCCGATCGCAGATGGGATCGTCGTTGTTCGCGGCGGAAAGATTGTTGCCGCCGGCGCGGACGTGGAAATTCCCGAGTCGGCGGAAGTACGGAAAATTTCAGACGCGTATGTGACGCCGGGCCTGATCGACGCGAATTGCGTACTCGATTTTGAGATTCCCGAAGTCGGGTATCGCCAGGATTTCTCGACGTGTCATGATCCGCGTCACGCGCGCGGCGGCACGGCGGCGAATTGCCTGTGCTGCGCCGGCAAGGACGATCCGTTCTGGTCACAACTTGCCGCGCATGCGGCGCGGGAAGCGAGCGTGATGCGGTTGCACGCCATGAATCCGGAGATGGATCACGATCATGGTCCGGGTTGCATTTGCGGTGTACCGTTTTCGCAGCCGATGAAGTTCGCCGGACTATCTGAAAGTGCATCCGGTGTATCCGCGCGGCAGACCTGGGCCGACCAATCCTCCGAAGTGATTCCCCACCTGCGTGTGGCCGATTCGCTGAATCTGCTGTCCCGCGATTTCGATCGTCTGGCGCGCTCCGGCGTCACGTGCGTGTATGTCGCTCCGGACACGGCCAGCGTGATCGGCGCGCGGGGCGCGATTGTGAAGACCGGCGGTCCGGTACACCTGCGAATGGTTGAATCGACAGGTGCGGTGCAGGCGGCGCTCGGCAGCGACCCCAGCAATCGCGGCCGCTCGAACATGCTGCCGCCGTTTTACGGTCCACCGCCAACGAATTTGACTCGCCGACCGACAACGCGCATGGGCGTCGACTTTGTATTTCGCAAAGCGTTCCACGATGCGCGGCGGGCGCAGCGCGGACTTGGCATCACAGGTGCAGATGCACCGCCTGCGGCAGCTTTTGACACCTTGAACGGTATTCTCGACGGCGATGTACCGCTGCGCATTCACGCGCGTCTCAAGCATGACATTTTGTACGCACTGGAGCTGTCGCGCGATCTCGGCTTGCATCCGACGCTGGTGGAGGTGATCGAGGCGTGGGACTGCATTCCGCAACTCCTTCAGGCAAAAACTCCGATCGTGTACGGTCCGGTGTATATGGACGCCAGTGGTTGGCGCGCCTCTTCTGGCGAATCGGCGGATCCCCGGCTGACGGCCGCCGCACTGTTTGCGAAGCAGGGCGTTTCGTTCGCATTAACTGCCAACGACATGCGGGATGAGGACGGGTTGGCGCGCCAAGCCATGATCGCCACGCGTTACGGACTATCGCAGGACGATGCGCTGCGTGCGATCACGGAGACGCCGGCGGAACTGCTTGGGATTGCCGATCGCTGCGGTTCGCTGGCACCAGGAAAAGATGCGGATCTGGTTGTATGGAATGGTTCACCCTGCGGCGCGACGAGTCGCCCGGTGTTGGTCATGATCAATGGACAGGTGGTCTATGAAGGTAAGTAAGTCGCCGCGCATTCTTGCTGCGGCCGGTGCCGGCCTGATTTTTGCGGCCTTTAGCGGCGCAGCGTCATTGGCACAGTCGCCGCCGGGTACTGTCGCGCTCAGCGGTGCCAAGATCATTCCCGTCGTCGGGGACGACATCGAAAACGGCGTCATCGTCATTCAGGATGGGAAAATCACCGCCATCGGCAAAGCCGGCGAAGTCGAAATCCCGTTTGATGCCCGGGAATTTGATTTCACCGGCAAAGTTATTTTTCCGGGAATGATCGACGCCAATACGACGAATGGCCTCGACGTTTCCAATGAATCGCGCCCCATCGTCCCGCAACTCAGTGCCGCGGACTCGCTCGATCCGTCCACGCTGGGCCTCGAAGATGCGCTGCGCAACGGCATCACGACGCTGCATGTCATTCCCGGTCCGAACACCGTCATCGGCGGAACGGGTCTGCTGATTCGTCCGATCGGAATGAACGTCGACGAGATGACGGTGGCACCCGCCGGCTTTCTGCGGTTGTCCGTCAGTCCGCGCTTTGGCGCTTCCCGGATGACGCAGATGGCACAACTGCGTGAGACTTTCGCCAAGTTGCGCGAATACGCTGGAAACCTGGCTGAAACAAAGTACGAAGAGAAACTCAAGAAAGATGAAAAAGAAATGGACGTCGGCCCCGTGGACGCGCGAAAAAAGGGGCGTGAGCTGATCGAGGCCGACGACGTTGACATGGAGCACGCTAACCTGCTCCGGCTGATCGGCGGAAGCATTGAAATCGAAGGAGAAAAAACCAAAGCGCTCTTCAAGCCGCTGGGCGCGTTCATTCATTGTCAAAATGCGATGGATGTGCCGGCAGCCTTGCGGCTGGCGGAGGAGAACGGGTTTGCCAATCGTACGGTGCTGACCCTGGGTGGAGAGTGCTTTAAGGCGATCGACGTTCTCAAGAAAGCGGCGCGCCCGGTGGTTCTGGATGGAAATCTCATTCACCGTGAAGTGGATCCGTTTACGGGGGATGAGAAGGAGACATTTGTCCCGGAAAAAATCGCCGACGCGGGGTTGCTCTTTGCGTTGACGACCGGTCCAAGTTCATCGCTTCCCGAACGCATGCTCACTTATCAGGCGGCCCGCTGCGTGCGGTATGGGATCCCCCGCAGCACAGCATTGAAGTCGATCACGATCAATCCAGCGAAAATTCTCGGTGTGAGTGATCAACTCGGTTCCATCGAGGTCGGCAAGAGCGCGAATCTTGTTGTCTTCAGCGGTGATCCGCTGGATTTTGACAGCCACGTCGAAGTTGCCTTCATCGACGGCATTCCGGCATATGAACGGTCGAAGGATCCACGTCTGCAACGGCTCATGTCCTACGGAAAAACTGACGCGACAAAGAAAGCAAGCGAATAATGATGGGTCGCAGAAAAACATTCGCGGCGTCGCAGGTTGCCTGCGCGCGTAGCGCGTCTGCCAGTTATCTGGTCGGCATGGGGATGCTCGTCGCCATTTCGTTCCCCGCGGCTGCCGAGTCGACGTTTGCGATTCGGGCAAAGTGTATTTATCCGGTGACCGCGGAATCTCCGGGGCCCATCTATGACGCGCTGCTGTATGTGCGGGACGGCAAAATCGCAGCGATCGGTCGCGATGTGGAAGTCCCTGCGAACGTGCCGGTTTTCGATCGGCCCGACGCGATCATCTGTCCCGGGTTCGTGCTCGCTGGTTCGGCGATCGCGGGACAACACGGAGGGGACGAGTCTGTCAGCGGCGCCTTTCATGCCGTGGATGGATACGACCCCTATTCAGAGAATTTCGAAGAACTCTCGAACGGCGTCACGACGGCACATCTGGATCCCGGCGTTCATCGCCTGGTTTCCGGTGTGGGTGCGGTCGTGAAACTTGCCGGCGCAGCGGATGAGCGCCTGCTGAAACCCGCGTCGGATCTGCAGATCAATCTTGGGGCGTTCAATGCGCCGCCTATTACCGACGTTCCTTTTTTTGCATCTTCGGACACGCCGATTGAGCCCTCGCGTCTGCAACGGCCGCAGTCGCGCCTCGGGCAAATGCTGGAATTGCGTACGCGAATTGAGGACGCGCTGCGGGACGAGCCGGTCGAGCAATACAGCTTTCACGACGCGACATTCGCCCGCGCCTGGCGTGAAGAGTTGCCGATTCGTTGTGAGGGTGCCTCGGCCGTCGATTTTGCAAACGTTCTGTCGCTCCTGCAGTCTCACGATCGCACGGCCTATTTTGTCGCGGGTCAGGAAATTCAGGAGATTGCTCCACTGATCGCGTCCGCACGGGTTCCATTGGTGCTGCGAATGGAGCGTGCGTTTCAAAGTCCCGGTGCGAACATCGGACCGAATCCTGAAGCGGACAAAGCGAACCTGCACGAAGCTTGTGCATTGCGTACCGCGGGGATTGCACCCGCGCTCGCTGGTCGCAATGACGATCCGCATCCCAACCCGGCGATGATTGCGGCCTTTGCCCGGCGCGACGGGCTTACTTTCGAACAGACGCTTGCCGGGTTGACGCGGATTCCGGCGGAGATTCTTGGCGTCAGCGAACGCGTGGGAAGTTTGAAACCCGGCGCGGACGCGGACTTCCTGGTTCTTTCCGGCCCGCCGCTGGAGATTACGTCGCGCGTATTGGAAACGTTCGTCAACGGTCGCCGCGTTTTTGACGCCACGCCCGCCAACGACGGTTCGATTGTTGTCCGCGCGAAGAAAATCTGGCTTGGCAATGGGCAGATCGTGGATGATGGGGAACTGCTGATCCGGGAGGGAAAGATTCAGTCGGTGGGGCACCGCGTTGCGGTCCCGCCGGGGGCACGAATCATCGACGCCACGCGCCAGGGCTTCGTCACGCCTGGATTCATCGATAGCCACGGCCACCTCGGTCTGCAAGGCGATCAGACGGTCGCAACCCCTGACCTGCCGATCGACAAAATTGTCGGCGTCGCGAGCCGCGAGTTTCTCCGCGTCGCTGCCGCGGGTGTGACGACGGTGATGCTCGCGCCTTATCGCACTTCGAAGGAAGGTGCGCGTATCGCAGCCATCAAGACTTTTGGTGTCAGTCGCGACGAGTTGGTCGCGCGGGAGATTGCCGGCGTCAAAATCGATTTCGCGGGGAACCAGGATCCGCTGACCGGCATCGACATGCTGCGGAAGAAAGTCGAGGCCGCGAAGAAATACGCGGAAGCGTGGAAGAAGCACGAAGAAGCCTTTGCGAAATGGAAAGCCGACAAGGCGGCGGGCAAAGAAACGAAGCCTGTGGTGGTCGTGGATGAAGTTGTTGACGAAAAAAAGGTGGACCCGATCACCGGAACGTGGGAGTTCACGCTCAGCGGCGGTCCGATGCCGGAGGACGTGACGGGCACCATGCGCCTTCGTCTGAACGGAAACCAAATCGAAGGTCGTGCCGACGTTGCGCTTGCGGATGAAGAAGTGACGCTGACCGGCACACTGGAAGGGAGCAAAGTTGTTCTGGAGCTGGATCAGGAAACGCCTGTCGGCAAGCCGCGCTTTGAGGCAACGATCGACAAACCGGATCACATGACCGGCACCCTGAAACTCGGCGACCAGTTCTCGATCGACTTTAATGCGACCCGTACAAGCAAGGAGCAAGTCGAATTCAAGGTGAGCCGTCGCAAGCGGAAAAGCAAGGACGGCGGCCCGATTCCGCCCAAGGTCGATGAGGGACTTGAACCGTATCGTGCCGTGCTGGAGGGCAAGGTGCCGCTGGTCGTCGACGTGACCGAAGCTGCGCAGATTGATGCCATCCTGAAGTTGCTCATCGACGAACTCAAGCTGCCGGTGGTTCTGCTGAACGCGCAGGAGTTTGCAACACTGCAAAAGGAATCGAAAGATCGTCGTGAGAAAATCGGCGTGATCGTACCTGGAGAAATCACGCGCATCCGTGAGCGTGTCACCTACAATCAGGCGGCAGATCTGGCGTTTCGCGGGATCACGATCGCGTTTCAGAGCAACGCCGAAGATGCTGCGCGCGATCTACCGCTCACCGCGCTCTTTAGTGTGCATGAAGGACTCGGCGGCGACGAGGCGTTGCGCGCCCTGACCGTCAACGCGGCGCGGATGTACAAGATTGATGATCGAATCGGGACCTTGGAAGCGGGCAAAGATGCCGATCTGCTGATTTTCGATGGACATCCCATGGATACGGGTACGTCGCTTCAGCGAGTGATTGTGAATGGCCGTGAAGTGCCGCGGACGCCGGCAAAAGGATGATGCTGCCTGTGGAAATGATAATGAATAAAAAATCTTCGCGATCGGCACAACGACGATGTGTTCGTCTGTGCGGACGCGCAGGGGGGGATGCCTTTTGTGTCCTCACCATTTGTCTCTGCGTTTTGTTGAATCCGTGCAAGCTGTTCGCGGCGGAGGACATTGCTCAGGGCAAGCTTGCGTTTCGCGTTGCAAAAGTGGTGGTGATGGACGAATCGGACTCCATCGTCAACAACGCCGTCGTTACGGTAACAAGCGGAATAATCGAGCGGGTTGCGAAGGCGCAGGAGATCGGCAGTCTGGAGGGCTATCGGGTCATTGAGATGCCCGAGTGCTGGCTGGTGCCCGGATTGGTGGAAGCCCATAATCACACAGCGGGCGGTCTCTCCGATTTGAACGACATGGTCTACCTGACGAATCCGGGGCTCGACTCGCGGTCGACGGTCGAACCCAACAATGACATGATCAAAAAAGCGCGGCGGGGCGGCGTGACGTCCGCCATGCTGATTCCCGGCAGCGGCACGAACATGAGCGGGTTCGGCACGCTGGCCAAAACCGGCGGGGATACACTCGAGGAAGTCGTGATTCGCTCCCCCGGGTCGCTGAAAATCGCGCAGGCGGGCAATCCGGAATGGTACTTCGGTGGCGCGCGGCGCATGTTCATGAACTGGAATACACGTCAGACATTGCAAAAGGCCAAAGATTACCACGATCGCTGGACAGCGTTCGAAGAGGGGCGCGACACGCAGAAGCCCGACTTCAACATTGTCTTCGACGAATTTCGCGGACTGTTCCGCAAAGATTATCCCGCGACCGTGCACACGCAGATTTACCAGGTCTTGCTGACCTCGGTTCATATGCTCAGCAAGGATTTTGGGCTCTGGGTGGTGCTGGATCACTGCACGTTTGATGCATGGAAAGTGGCCCCTTTTGTGATCGAGCAGGATCTCTGGGTTCTCAACGGTCCGCGCGAATATCAGTTCGACCGCACGATGCGGCGGATGATCGGGAATTGCAGCGGGTGGTGGAAGAATGGCGTGCGCAAACTGGGTGTCAATACGGATGCGCCCGTCATTCCACAGGCAGAACTCAGCTATCAGGCGACCATGGCTTGCTGGTATGGCTGGATTCCCTATCCGGCCCTCTGCGGCGTGACCAAAATTCCGGCGAAAGCCCTCGGAATTTACGATCGTACCGGCAGCATCGAAGCGACGAAGGACGCAGATTTCGGAATATGGACCGGCAATCCGATCGATCCGCGTTCCGCGTGTCTGATGACGATTGTGGATGGAAAGATCGTGTACGACGCAACCTCTGAAGAGGCACGACGATTCTGATTGATTCGAGAATTGCGCAGGGCTTCACTTTGGCACGAATGCATGATCGCAACAGGTGAAAATTAGGCATGCCGATGAACCTCCAGTCCAGCGGAAGCGAGTGAATGAGTACGAATATCGTATTAGCGAGCAAGAAGCCCGGATGCCTGACTTTGTTCTCCGTCGCGCTTCTTGCGGCGACTTTTCTGGTGCCCTCGCAAGCACGTCCGGTGGCTGCCGACGATCCGCCATCGTTGGAAGGTATTGATCGATACACGGTCGTACTCGCGAAAAAGGCCATCACCGTTTCCGGCGACGAAATTGATAACGCTGTGATCGTGGTGCTTGACGGAAAAATCGAGAACATCGGCAAGGGTCTTGAGTATCCGAAGAATGCCAATGTCATCGACGCCGGGGATCGTGTGGTGATGCCCGGGCTGATCAACCCGCTCGCGCGCGGCAACTTACCGGCGTTCTCGCGATCGGGGGTTCATACGAATCTGGTCGCGGCGGACGAACTGTTCACGACGGATGAGACGTTTTCGACGCAGGTGGAATATGGATTCACGACCATCGGACTGGTCCCTTCCGGGAGTGGACTTCCCGGTCGTTTGTCGATTGTACACACGGCGGGCGACGAAGATTCGCAAATCGTCAAGCGCGAATCTTTGATTTACGCCACGGGGAATAAAGGCGAGATTCGCGCGGCACTGGAGCGCGCGCAAAAAGAGATTGACAAGGTCGAAGCGGCACGAAAGAAATGGGAAGAGGCGCAGAAAAAGGGGGGTAAGCCCGAATCTTCGCCGGAAGGCAAAGGGGACGAAACGCCGTCGCCGGAACCAACGCCTGAGCCGGAACCCGAACCGGAGCCGGAGACAGCGCCGGGAGCATGGGGAACGCCGTTGCCGCCGCGACGTCCGACGCCGACGCCGGTGCCGACTCCATCTCCCGCTTCACAGCCGGTTACGCCACCCGCGACCACGGCGTTTTCACCGCCGAAAATTGCTGAGGAATATCAGCCGTTGGTGGATTTGATTCAGAAGAAAGAGGGAGTCGCGCTGTTTGTTCGTTTGAATGACGCCTCGGACTACATCCATCTGCTCGAGGTGTTTCAGAAATTCGACGTTGCACGTGTGTTCTATCTGCAAACGTTCAGTACATCGGATTTTCACGAAGTCGCGAAGAAAATGGGCGAGAACAAGGAAAAGGTTCTCATGACGCCGTATTGGAACACGCTGCCGCATTCCGCGGAACGTTATTTGCTCGCGGCGGAACTGGCGGCGGCCGGCTGCGCCATCTCCCTGCAACCGTCCAATGAAGGGGAATATGCGCATCGCAATTTGTTCGCACAGATGAGCGAGCTGGTATCGATGGGTTTTTCGCGCGAACTCGCATTGCAGGCAGTTACCGTCGCGCCTGCGAAGCTGCTGCTCATCGATCAGGAATGCGGAACTCTGGAGAAAGAGCGCGCTGCGGACATGATCATGCTGGACGGCGATCCCCTTGCCCCGGGAACGCGCGTCACAGGTGTCATGATCGGCGGTGACATGGTTTGGGAGCGGAAGGAAAATCCGAATGACTGATGTTCGCGCGTATTCGCGGCATGTGCGCACGGCCTGCGGCGCTTTTTTGAATCTGGTCATCCTGCTCGTGTGCAGCACGGCGGCGCTGACTGTTCCGGCATACGCGGAAGAACCCGTTCCAACTCCGCCACCCGAGTCTCAACCGACAACGCAGCCCGATTCGCAACCGACGACGACATCGACCACGACGACAACGACATCCAGCGAGACGGAAAAAGAAGAAAAGAAAGATGAATATCTTGCGATCTTAAATGGTCGTGTCGTGACCGTTTCCGGGCCCGTGCTGCAAAAGGCTTCCGTTCTGTGCAAGAACGGCAAGATCGTGGAGATTGCTGACTCGATTGTCGTGCCGGCGGAATGTACGGTGATCGACGCCGCGGGGAAATGGATCTATCCGGGCCTGGTTGCCGCCAGCGCCGGGGGCATTCATGGCGGCGGAAAACCGGATGATACGACGGATGTTTTTTCGCTGAATATGACCGTCGCACTCGCGGGCGGGATCACCAGTGCGATTGCCGGGAACGACGCGGCGAAACTCACCTACGGCACCACGGACGGGATGATCATTGATCGGAACGTCTTTCTCGATATCAATCGCAACTGGCGCGGCGCGACAGCGTATGCCGAGTTTCGAGCCGATCTGCAGAAAGTTCGCGCCTATTTGCGTGATCTGGCCAAGCACAAAATCGACAAAGAAGACGACAAGGAAGCGAAGCCGCCGGAAAAAGACTGGCTCAAAGGAAAATACGAACAGTATCTGAAATTGCTCAACCGCGAAGTCACAGCCGTGGCCTCCGCCAATCAGTCGCAGGAACTGATTCGGTTGGCCGAACTTGCGGAGGAATTTGATTTCCGGCTTGTCATTCGCGGTGGGTACGAAGCATGGATCGTGCCTTCTGCGCTGGCGCGCGCGGATGTGGGAATTATTCTCACTCCGCGCACGATTATCGAGGCGGATGAGCGACAAAATCGTAACACCGGATCGTCGATTGAGACGGCAAAGATTCTGGCGGATCACGGCATTACGGTGGCAATTGTCCCGGCGACATCGCGAATCGGTTTCAGCGGTCTGGCCGGTCGCGATCTGCTGCACCTGAACATGGAAGCCGCGTTCGCGGTGCGCGGCGGGATGACGAATGAACAGGCCGTTCGTGCCATCACGCTCGATGCGGCGCGCATTCTCGGTGTGGACAAGCGCGTCGGTTCAATCGAAGTCGGCAAAGACGCGGATTTGATCGT
>JBFWWY010000022.1:0-13306 GCA_050245935.1 Phycisphaerae bacterium
TCCAGATCGGCGGGGGTAGGCTCGGTGGCACCCGGCGGACCCAGCGGCGTATCGCGGGCGGTGAGCACACGACGGATTTCGTTTTCCGTGTATTCCGATTTGAATTGCCCGACCGCACGCGGATCAAAGAAACTGTTCGGCGGCAGTGCGGCACATCCGGCCGCCCAGAAGCAACCGCACAGAACAGCAGTGGTGATGAAACGATCCGACATATGTTCTCGTGCCATCGGGTGGTTACCCTCTATTTCTCGGGGATCTGCTCGACTATCAGTCTGGAAAACCCTGAACGGAACGCAGGGATCACCGATTTACAACTTGTTGCAAGTGCGGATGGTAGCAATCCTTCCCCCATCTGGAAACCCCCGAAACGGGCATGTTCGACCAATCGCGCAAGGACTGCCGGACCTAATTTCGATGCGGGCAGAGTAAAGCGCGTCGCGCTGTCGATAGGAAGGACGGAATCCCAGTCCTCGGCGTGAGAAACAAGACGAATGAGCGGGCAAACGAACCGACGCATCATCATCATTGGGGCCGGCGGGCACGGTCGCGTCGTTCTGGACATCCTGCTCCAACAGCGACGGAATCACGTCGTCGGCTTTCTCGACAGCAATCCGGCCATCCGTGGACGTCGCATTGATGGCATTCCCGTGTACGGCGCGCTGGATGACCTGCCGCGCTTCGCTGCCGAACTCGAGTGCGACGGCGTCATCGTTGCAATTGGCGACAACGGCGTGCGCCGCGGATTTGCCCGTACGATCATGCAATCCGGCATCGAGCTGGTCAACGCAATCCACCCCTCCGCGAATCTCGCATCCAACGTAACTGTCGGAAAAAACGTCGTCATTGCCGCCGGCGTCGTCGTCTGCGCGAATTGCCAGATCGGCGATTCCACGATTCTCAATACCGGCTGCATCGTCGACCATCAGACAATGGTTGGCGAAGGCTGTCACGTGTGTCCCGGCGTGCGAATCGCGGGACGCGTGCGAGTCGAGCCGGGTGCTTTCCTGGGGATCGGTGCCACAGTCGTTCCCAACGTATCGATCGGCTGCGAAGCCATTGTGGGCGCCGGCGCTGTCGTACTGGAAGACGTCCCCGCACTGGCCACCGTCGTCGGCGTTCCTGCGCGCACGGTGCAACTCGCGTCGGCGTCCGAAGATGAAGTCGCAATGCTTGGACATATTCCCACGCCCGTTGCGGCACATTGAAACGTACGTGGCAAACAGATAACCGGTGCGAATTCTTTTCCAGGTTTCGAGAGATTATCCCCCTCGCCGAGAACACACATGCTGCAATCCTCACTCCTGTTGACCGCGGCGCTGATCGGATCGCTGTTGTGTGCCGACGTTTCACGCGGGCAATGCTCAGCTTCGGAAACGCAGCGCGTTGTCGGCGATACCGTGCTGGCGAATGACCGCTGCGGCAACGCCGTATCGATTCGCAACGCGACAGCTGCCGTCGGCGCGTGGTTCGCCGATCCTGCCGGAGCAAACAGCGGCACCGCGTATGTATTCACCAGCGATGCGGGAAGCTGGATGCAATCGGCGGCTCTTGTGCCCGCTGACGCCGCCGCGAATGATTGGTTCGGCACATCCCTTGCTGTGACGGACGGGGGCATCATCGTCGGAGCGGCGAACGCCGACCGCAGCAGTACGAATTTTGACGGTCGCGGTGCAGCGTATGTATTCGAGCACGTCAGCGGCGTCTGGACGCAAACATCGCGGCTGGTCGCGACAACCCGCGCGGCCGGGGACCGGTTTGGAACCTGTCTTGCGCTGGATGGCGACCTGCTCGCAGTCGGTGTTCCCCAATCGGTCAGCAACGGCCCGGGAAAAGTCGTTCTGTTTCGCAGCGCGGGCGGCGTATGGTCGCAGGAGGCGACCCTCACCGCGACCGCGGGAATGCCCGGCGACGGCTTCGGCAGCGCCGTGGCGGTGTCCGGCGCGCGCGTGGCGGTCGGCGCGCCGCTTGCCGCGAATGCCGCCGGCCGAAGTTATGTATTTGAAAAGATCAGCGGTGTCTGGCAGGAACGGGCAGCGCTCGCGCGCAGCGGCGGCCTCGCGAGCGAACTGTTCGGCAGCGCCGTGGCAATACAAAATACGGAACTCTTCGTTGGTGCTCCGCAAGCGGCGGTGGCGGGAGCGACAACAGGAAACGTAACACGGTTTGAAATTGTTGCGTCCCAATGGACGCAACGCGAAAGCTTCGTTGCGTCGAACGCCGGCAACGGTGCCAACTTCGGTGCGAGTCTCACATTGCGCGGCAACGTCCTGATTGCCGGCGCATCGCACGACCTCGGCGGCGGCGCCGCGTACACGTTCCTCAAAAGCGGCGGCGTCTGGAATCAGGTTGCAAAGCTGTTCGCGACTTCGGCGGGTGCGGCCGCGCGATTTGGCACTGCGACTGCGTTTCACAACGGGGTTGCCTGTATCGGCGCACCGCAATTCTCCGCGACAGCGAGCAACGCCGGCGCGGCGTTCATGTTCACCGGCCTGAGCGATGCGCTGCCCGACTCCTGCATCGCCAACGGCGCATGCTGCTTTCCCAACAACGTTTGCCTGATCATCGCGGAGCCCGACTGCGTCAACGCAGGTGCGACCTTTGCGGGCGCGGACACGGACTGCGCAGACACCACCGGCGAAGGCATCGCGGACGCATGCGAGGTTGGCGCGTGCTGCACACTCGACGGGACGTGCAGCATTACGACAATCATCGGCTGCGACGCGCTGGGTGGAACGTACGACGGTGCAAACAGTACCTGCACCGCGGCAAACTGCCAGCCGCGCGGTGCCTGCTGTCGCGCCGACGGCACCTGCGACGAGCCGCTTTCCGAAAATGATTGCGTGACGACGGGCGGAATATTCCGTGGTACCGCTTCTGTTTGTGCGCAAAGTTCATGCGACGCGTTCGGTGCCTGCTGCTTCGCGGATGCGACATGCACTGCGCAGACGACACTTGCCGATTGCACGATGCAAAGCGGAATTTACGGCGGCGATGACTCAGATTGTGTCGCCGCAGCTTGTGTTCCCTTCGGCGGTTGCTGCACCGTCGCGGGCATGTGTCTGGAACAGCAATCGGAAGCGGATTGTCTCGACGATGCGGGACTTTACCTCGGCGACGAATCCGATTGCGACGGCGCGACGTGCGTAGTGCGCGGTGCGTGCTGCATGACGGACCAGGCCTGTGTTGAAAACGTCGAACAGCCGACTTGTGAACTGTCGGGGCAGTTTCTCGGTCCGGGCGCGGATTGTGTGGACGTGATCTGCAGCCCGCTGGGAGCCTGTTGCGATAACGAGATGGTTTGCTCGCTGTTGCCCGAGACCGCGTGCGACGCCGCCGGCGGCATCTTTCGTGGCGACGATACGACGTGTAACACTGAGAGTTGCCTGCCGCGCGGCGCATGCTGCATGCCGGACGGGAACTGTGCGATTCAGATGCCCGAAGACTGCGCGGCGATGGCCGGTTATTACCTCGGTGACGAAAGCACATGCGACGACGCGCAGTGCGACGACGCGAGCGCCTGCTGCCTCGGCTTTCAGAACTGCGTCGTCGCGACCATTGCCGATTGTGCCGCGACGGGCGGAATCTGGCAGGGTCCGTCGCTGGATTGCGCCGATGTGAACTGTCCGCAGCGCATCGGAGCTTGCTGCCTGCCGAATGGAAACTGCCTGGAAAACGTGCTTCGAACCGCGTGCCTCGCGCAAGCCGGCATATACGGTGGCGACGAATCCGATTGCAACGATGCTCAATGCAACATCGCAGGCGCGTGCTGTTTGTCGGGAAATGTCTGCCTGACGCTGATCGAAGCGGCGTGTTCCTCGATCAGCGGTTCGTGGCAAGGTCCCGATTCAACCTGCACGACGTTTTCGGCGTGTACAGCCCTTTTGCGTGGCGACGTAAATTGCGATGGTGCGCTCACCGTGTCGGACATTGGCCCGTTTGTCCTCGTCTTGACGGACCTTGCGACCTACACAGCACAGTTTCCCCATTGCGACCCGCTCACCGCCGACATGAACCTCGACGGTGCGACAACCGTGTCGGACATCGGCGGAATCATCGCAGCGGTCATTCAGGGTTGAATATTCTCATCTCAGCCTAAGCCTTACCCCCACAACTGCGATCCCGATTTTTAAGTTTGATTTAAGTCAGCTTAAGAACGGCACCTTAGCGTGCCTTTCATGGTCAATTTTACACAAGGGAGAAAACGAAAAGGAGATCTCACAATGATTGCACGTTGCAACAGACTCAGGAAACTCACCCGCCCGATCGCCTGCGTATTCGCACTCGCGGGCTTCGGTACCGCAGGAATGGCCCAGGATCGTAATCTGGACAATTACGAATACGAACCCGGCGAGGGAATTCACAAACAGGAATGGTACGATCCGACTGACTGGTTCGATGCCAATGACGGACTCGACTACGAGTACGACTACAGCTACGACTACTACGACGACTACGACTACGACAATGATCTCGACTTCAATGATTACGGCGACTACAGCTACAACAGTCGCTATGAGTACCCCTCTTCACGAACGCCGTATTATCCGTACAACCGGTCATACGATTATTGGTATGATCCGTACCATGTCGGCAGTGTGATGTACTGGCAGTCGCGCAACCGCGACTGGCGGAACGATCAGGATCGTCGCATGGCCCGCAACAGCCGCAACGAAAACTGGAATCGCAATCGAAATCGCGACGCGAGCCGCCGCGACAGTCGCGTCAACGTGTACGGAACCATTCAAAAGCTCGATGAAGTCGATGTGTTTGATAAAACGCATCAACTCGCCGAGATACGTACGTTTTCCGGCAACCAGATGCTTGTTGATCTGGGTCCGAAGAATGAGTTGTCGAAGCTCAGTCTTCGCGAAGGTCAGGATGTGACGATCCAAGGACGACGCGAAATGATTTCGGCGGCTTCCATCGAAGCCAACGATCGCACCGTCAATATCGACCGCAACTGGAACCAGCGTCAAACTCGCATGCAGATGATCAGCGGGACGGTGGATACGCTGCGCACGCGAAAGATCGACGGCGACGCCAAGCTTGTGGCAACGATTGAAAAGCCCAACGGCAGTCTCCAGAAAGTGTGTCTGGGCGAGAAGGAGGAGCTTCGTGCCTTGAACATCGAAGAAGGGGACAAGATTCAGCTTCGCGGCCATCCGGCGCGGATGGACGGCAAGCGCTACTTTGTCGCGAAAAAAGTCCGCGTGAATCCGGACAGCACTGAACGCGACGAAGCGGAATGGCGCTCGACGCGGGTCGGAAACGAGAAGGATCGTCAGAACGAAGAAGCCCAGCGTCGTCCGGGGACAACGATCTATGTCGGCACCGTCGACAATCTGCGAACGCGGGACATCAATAATCGCAATCGCATTGTCGCCACCGTCGAAACCACCGCCGGTGAACTGCAGAAGGTCTGCCTCGGCACCAAAGGGGAACTCAACGATATGGAACTCGAAGAGGGCGACCAAATAGAGGTCCACGGTGCGTTTCAGCGGATCGACGGAAAGCGTTACTTCGTGGCCAGTAAGGTGCGCAAGCACAACGAGGAGACGGATCGATGGACATCGCGCGATCTTGACGTGGTGCAATAATTCGCGCACGAATTCGATCGTCGAATCGTCACGACCTGAGCCGAGCGCCGATGCGCTCGGCTTTTCTTTTTTTCCTTATTTGCGTATTTCCGCTGTCATCGAAATCAGAGCGTATTCAGTTCAAGTGTAGCGGCCTGATGTAGAACGCATACTGGAATTCTACAGCCGGCACGGAGGCGCGGCCGCTACAGTTGGATTTGCAATGCTCTAGCCGCCGGCAAACGTCACCATCGTGGCAATCCGCCCATCAAGCCCAAACGTCGCAAATGCGACCCCGCTGAAAACATTTTCGCCTTCCGGCGTTCGTGCCGCCCAGCCGCACTGCGCGTATTCGTGCAATTGCTGCACATTGCCCGCCTGATGCAACTCGACGCCGGGCATGTGTTGACGGGCATTGGAAATGTGTGCCGCCAGTTCAGTACGCGAATCGGTGCATGCAAAGCTCGAGCGCAGACTGACTTCGTCGGCACATGCATTTTCCAGTAATGCAGTGCGCTTCCCTGCATCGGCTTCGCGCCACGCTGCGAAATACGCTGCCAGCGCCGTTGCCGCTTCACTGTAGTGGGCGCCCGTCGAATTTCTTGCGAGCATGGACAGATAGTGCGTCCAGCCGCCGCGGTGTCCGTCGCGCACTTGTTGCGTCGGCAAGCCGCTGTGCCGCAGATCCACGCGTGTCCCCTTCGCGATTTCTGTCAGCGTGATTTCAACCAGGGTCGAGCCCGTCGGCACGCCTTGCGACGAATCCTCATATCCCCAGGAAAATGCAATCCGCTCGCGTGGGACGAATACTGTGATCGTTCCCACCGCCGCATTGTTGCCGGGATACGCGATACGGATCGACCCGCCTTCCCGCGCTTCGATTTTTGTCCCCGGCAATGGTGCCTGTCCGGCAAAGGCACCAATCCACGACGCGAACCGCTCGCCATCACTCATGAACCGCCACACCGTCTCGACCGAGGCAGCGATGTCGATCCGAACGTGAACTTCCTCATGTGCCATGCCGGGGCTTCCACCGCTTTGCGGCGTTGCGGCATTACGTCCTGCATTTGTCATCCGTGTTCTCCTGCGGCATCTTTATGTCGTCGCCGGTGCCTGCGAAGTCATGCTCGCGGCGCGGCGTTGCTTGTCGATACGCGTTGTGCATCAGTCGTTCTGCGACGTTCGCGTGTGGGTGGAACGCGTCCGCGATGCAGCACGCTTATTCGTTTTCTGCGGCCCGCGAACGCGCGTCCCCCGCTCCTCTTCCTCCGCCAGCGACTTCAAGACGTTGAGCTGATCGCGCCACATGGCTTCGAGCGCGGGCGCGAGCGGCCCCAGCGCTTCGCGATTCGCGCGATAGTAGATGGTGCGCCCGTCGCGGCGCTGCGTGATGAGCTTGGCACTGCGCAGCTTCGCCAGATGCTGCGAAACGGCCCCAAACGTCACCTGAAACCGCCCGGCGATCTCCCCCGCGCTTCGCTCGACGTCCCAGATCAATTGCATGATCTGCAACCGGACGGGCTGAGCAAGGAGTTCGAGCGCGTTCATTCGTTCATTTTAGTTTTGACTAAAATAAAATGCAAGGCTATTTTCTGACGTGTGTGTCGCCGCTTGAAAGCGGATGACGTATTCAGATTATCACGAACGAAATGCAATACTGTGCGGGGCGAATGGCGGCGCAATCTTTCGCGCTTCGCTTATTTATAAAAAGAATTGAGGTCACCGCCCGAAGCGAAACAACTCCGCATCTGTGTCGTCGCGCCCGAGGATGTGATTGGTCAGGATCCGCCGCGCGATCGCGCTATAGGTAATGCCGTTTCCGCCGAAGCCGAGCGCATAGAGCGAGCGCGGTCGCTTTCGCGGTGCGCCGATGTATCCCAAGCCGTCTTTCGTCGATCCAAACGTGCCGCACCAGCCGAACGCCGGCTCGATCGCGCGCTCCGGGCAGAGCGTCTTCATCGTCTCACACAATTCGGTGATTTTTCTGGGCAGCAGTTTGTCCCGCGCGGTCGCGTTCTTGAAATCCACGTCCGCACCGCCGAACATCAGTCGATCTTCAACCCATCGCGCGTACATATACGGGTTTGCGTATTCCCAGATCAGTGCGCGATCCGACCAGACGCCGCGTTGCGTCTGCAGCGGCTCGCTGATCGCTGCAAACGTCGAATGCAACGATACGACGCCTTTCGGCAGCGTTTGGACCGATTCATACCCGGTCGCATGCACGAGCCAGTCGGCGGCGACGGTCGCACCGCTGGAAGTGGTCAGCGTCACCGAGCTTTCCGTCTCCTCAATGTCGGCGATCTGCGTTCGATCATGGATCGCGACGCCGCGCCGTTGACAGCCTTGTAGTAACAACTGTGCCAGACAAAACGGGTCGACTTGTGCCGCGACGGACGAGCGAATGGCCGCGTCCGCCACGAGGCCGTAATCCGCGCGTAGCGCCGCGTCATTCAGCCACTCGACCGCCAGCCCCGCGTCCTGCCGCGCGGCAAATTCCTGCTCCAACTCGCGGACTGCTTTGTCGCCGCGCGCGAAGTACAGTGATGGCTTCCGCGCAAAAGCGCAAGCCGGCTCGGTCGCGCGTTCCGCGATCGTATCGATCGCCTCGAGGCCGAGGTGATACGCGCGATCGGCTCCTTCTTTTCCGATCTTCTCGCGCAACTGAAACAGCGGCGTGTCGATATCGTACTGCAGCAGCGCTGTACTCGCCGCCGTCGAACCGCGCCCGAGATGCCGACGATCCAGCACGACGACCGACAAGCCGGCGTCACTCAACGCATCGGCGACGAGCGCACCGGTGATGCCGCCGCCGAGCACCGCCACGTCGCACCGCACGCTGTCTTCCAGCGGCGGCACGACCAGACCGAGTCCGTTGCTGACGAGCCAAAAGGGTTCGCCGCCGTGCAAGTCGAGCGAACCCATCAGAGGATGAGAATCTGTCACAGAATCCGCCGCTCTACGCGCGATCCCAGAAGCGGTGCGACTTGCACGCTTCGACATACTTCGTTGCGCTCGCGGCATTATCGAGTGCGACAAAGCCGTCGTCCATCATGTCCGCGACGCCGGCGCGCTCCAGCAGCGGCTGCGCGGCCTTCGTAAACCCGATGAACTTCTTGTGCGCGAACGCGTCGGCGACAAAGTCGCGCGCCGCCGGGTGCATGGCGAGCGTGTCTGCACCTTTGTTCGACGGCAGAATTGCAACCGCGTCATACAATACCGACGGCCCGCCGGCGACATTCTGCTGCGCCGCGATCTCGCTGCCGTCATCGGCTTTTACGCCGGTGATGTCCGGAGCGACGTACTCCACCATTGCACCCGCTTTTTTGGCGGCGGCCTTGAGCGCCGAAACGAGTTTTGCATCGACGCCGTCCGTCACCATGATGCCGATCTTGCGGCCTTCAAGCGTATTCGGGCGATTCTTGAGAATACTCAGCGCCGGCGATTCCGGGAGGTCCGTCTTCGGCTGCATGGCCGGTTCCGCTGCCTTGGGCATCTTCTTCAAACCGAGCCCATCTGCGACGTTCTTCGCCAGATCTTTGTGAATGTTAAGCAAATGTGACACGAGCCGCTCGCGAATCGCCGGCGTCTCGACTTTGCTCAACTCGAACGTGATCGCGTCCGCAATGTGCTGCTGCTCGACCGGCGTCTGGCTGATGTAAAACTGCCGCGCCTGACTGTAGTGATCCGCAAACGTCTCCGAACGCACGCGCTGTTTCTCGCCGTTCACTTGCTCGGGCACACTCTTGAAGCCGACGTCCGGCGACTCACGCGGCCCGCCTTGCTTGGGTCCCCAGGAGTTCGGTTCGTAGTTCGCGCGACCCTTCGGATTCACCATCGCCATGTGACCGTCCTGCTGGAAATGGTGGAACGGGCACTTCGGCGCGTTGATCGGAATGTGCGTGAAATTCGGTCCTCCGAGTCGCTTGATCTGCGTATCGAGATACGAAAAGTTGCGGCCCTGCAGCAGCGGGTCGTTGGAGAAGTCAATGCCGGGGACGATGTTCTGCGTGCAAAAAGCCACTTGCTCGGTTTCCGCGAAGAAGTTATCCACCACGCGATCCAGCACCAGGCGGCCGACGGGCTTGGCGGGAAGGAGTTCTTCAGGAATCAGTTTGGTTGCGTCGAGCACGTCAAAGTCAAACTTTTCCGCGAAATCCTCGTCGAAAAGTTGCAGGCACAATTCCCACTCAGGATAGTTCTTCGTCTGAATCGCGTCCCACAAGTCGCGGCGATGAAAGTCCGGATCGGCACCGTTGATCTTCACTGCCTCATTCCATACGACGGACTGCATTCCAAGCTTCGGCTTCCAGATGAACTTTACAAACGTCGATTTGCCTTTGGCATTCACGAGCCGGAAGGTGTGCACGCCGAAGCCTTCCATAAAGCGGAATGATCGCGGGATCGCACGATCGGACATGACCCACATGATCATGTGCATGGATTCCGGCGTCAGTGAAATAAAATCCCAGAAGTTGTCATGCGCCGACTGTGCCTGCGGAAAGCCGCGATCGGGCGCTTCCTTTACGGAGTGAATCACGTCGGGAAACTTGATCGCATCCTGAATGAAGAACACCGGAATGTTGTTGCCCACGAGATCCCAGTTGCCCTGCTTGGTATATAACTTGACCGCGAAGCCGCGCACGTCGCGCGCGAGGTCGAAGGAGCCTTTATTGCCTGCGACGGTCGAAAATCGCACAAAGACCGGCGTTCTCTCGCCGGCGCGCGCGAAGATGTCCGCACGGGTGATATCGGATAACGACTTGTACGTTTCAAAATATCCGTGCGCACCGAAGCCGCGGGCGTGCACGACGCGTTCCGGAATGCGCTCGTGATCAAAATGAAAAATCTTCTCGCGAAAATGGAAGTCTTCGAGCAATGTCGGGCCGCGGGTGCCTGCTTTGAGCGAATTCTGATCATCCGCGACCGGCACCCCCTGCTGCGTCGTCAGGATGTTGTCCGCACTGTCGGCGGTCTGATGTGTTTCGCCGCCTTGACCGCGCGCGAATTTCTGATCACCGATCGTCACTTGTTTCATTTTCCCGCCGCTGCGTTGCGATGGATTGGCTGTTTTGACTGCGCCTTTTGTGTCGTTGACGTCTTTCTTCGCCATGTGTCACCTGTTGCTTTCCGCACTGAAGAACTGCCTGCTTCTGTCTCATGGTTGAACATGCAACGGGTGCATCCCCTGCAGGAGGCACCAGCAGCGATTCGTTCTAGCGAGCTTCTCTTACAGAAGGTTAAAGCGTCTCTAACGGAATGGTGATTTGCGGAATTTTGCTGCAGGCGGCACCACGGGTGCGTCGCAATTATTCGTCTTCATCGGTGACGGAAACGCGGAGGCGATTGATCTTACGCGGCTCGGCGTCGAGCACCTCAATGTGAATCTGCTCGTGCTGGACAGACTCCCCCACCGTCGGAATTTTGCCCAGCCGGGTGAAGACAAAGCCGCCAATGGTTTCGTACGTGCCATTCTGCGGAATTTCGATGTCGAGCTCTTCGTTCACATCCTCGACATGCACACGCGCGTCCACCTCGATGGTACTGCCGTCGATCCGAGCGATCGGCGGCTCCTCATCCTCGTCATATTCGTCGGTGATCTCGCCGACGACTTCTTCCAGAATGTCCTCAATTGTAATGAGGCCGGCAGTTCCGCCGTACTCATCGAGGATGATGGCAATATGCACCTTATTCTGCTTGAATTCTCGCAGCAGTTCGTCGACGGTTTTTGATTCCGGCACATACGGCACATCACGCAACAGGGTCCGCAGGTCGAGCGCGTCGTTGAACTCGAGCCCGATCAGATCCTTCACGTACAGCACGCCGAGAATGTTATCGAGCGACGATTCGTAGACCGGGATGCGCGAATGGCCGGCATCGATCACGATATTTTTGATTTCATTCGGCGGGAGATTCACATCGATTGCGATCATGTCCGTGCGCGGCGTCATGATTGCGCTCGCGGATGTCTCATCGAGATCGAACACCGACCGGATCATCTCGCGCTTTTCCTCGTCGACCGCGCCGTGCAATTCGCCTTCGGTCACGGCGTCGAGAATATCCTTTTCGGCACGCTCCGTGTTCTCTTCTTCGTTCGATTCGGCGATACCCAGTAAGCGTCGGATCACGAATTCAATGCCGTGATACAAGGCAATGATCGGCTTTGCGAGGAGGCGCAACAGCCAGAGCAATCGGATACTCCGCGCCAGCACCGCTTCCCCGGTGTGGAACGCAATGGCGTGCGGAATCCCTAAGGCGAAGAAACCGAGAAACGCCAACGTGATCAATGCCGGGGGGAGAAAATCGCTGCGGATGTCGAAAATATCGTTGCGGTGCGCATACCATCCGACCACGCAACCGAAGAACGTCATGTTCGCAACAACACGAATCGCACCGGTCACGAGGGGCAGTATGCTGCCGTACCGATCCAGCCAGGGAAACCACTTCTGCTGCGCGTCTTCGCTGAGGAAGTCAGCCAACTGCGAGCGAGAATAATCCCGCAACGCGAAAGAAAGCGTGGACATATAAAAGGACAAGGCCAGGGCGGCCAAGCCAATACCTACTATCAAAACGGGTGACTCCGGATGACCCACATGGGGCGCTGCGAACCTTTTCGCAGGCGTCCTTACTGGACTATATCGGGCGCGTGGACAACGTGGCAAGAAGAAACTCAGGTTATCGGCCTTTTCAAGCCGGAATTGGGCATGCCGCTTTATGAGTCGGGCCGCAAACCACCACGCTCATGCGGCATTTGACCTCCAGCTGATTCACCACAGTCGGGGAAAAGCGCGTCCAGCACTTCCACGTTCTCCGGGTGATTCATGACAATGCGAAGGCCCTCGATGAGCCGCACGTCAAACGGCACCGCCTGCTCGCACCCCGCGATGTCACGCCTCAGCGCAGCGAATACCGCTGCGAAAAGACCGTGAAAATCGTCATCATGCGCCGCTGCGATGGCAACGGACGGCGCGTGGCACGGTGCGGTCAACAAAGCCGTGGCGTCCCTCTTGTCCGTCAACAGATCAATCTTATTCAGCGCAACCACCGTCGGCCTTGTGAGGAGCGAAGCAAACGGCGCAAAATACTCCGGGTCTGACAAAGCAGTTGCATCCAGCACCAGCACGAGCGCTTCCGCGTTCGCTGCGACAGCGCGCGTCCGCGCAATACCTGCCGCTTCGACTGGATCCTCGGATTCCCGCAAACCTGCGGTGTCGATCCATGTGACCGGAAAACCGTCGGCCTCGCTTTCAACTTCCAGCCAGTCGCGCGTCGTACCCGGCTGATCGGACACCAACGCAACCTTTCGGGAAGCGAGCGCATTCAGCAGCGTACTCTTCCCCGCATTGGGCGGACCGACAATCGCCACCCGCGCCGAAGTTCGGAACCACTCCATCACGTTTTGACGTTGCAGCGCTGCTTCGATCAGTGCCCGTCTTTCGCCCGGCGTGGATCGCTTCAGTTGCGCGACAAGTGATTTCCATCGCGCCGGCTGACCGAGCAGCCACTTCGCGCCGCGTTCCGTCCGCATCTGCGGGAGCAATCGGTACATAACGTCGTGAAACGGGGATTCCGACAACCAACAGTTTTGCAATTCTTCCCGCTCGCAGAATCCCGCATCGCAGAGACGCTCCGCGCAGCGCTGTGTCAGCCAGGGGCTGCCATGCAGGTGCGCACGGAGGTCCCGTCGGTTTTCCTCCGCAAACACCACGATGAGGATGTCGTCGATCGGC
>JBFWWY010000023.1:0-13273 GCA_050245935.1 Phycisphaerae bacterium
TTGAGAGGATTCCTACGCATGAAATCATCGTAGTGGGGACTGTCGTGTCCGGTCAAGCAATGCAGGTTCTTGTAGGTCCGGTAACGCTCCAAAGCCCAGCGGAGCGCGCCGTTTCAGCATGTTTCAAGGACTGCTTGCTGCACGAATCAACACCGGACCCGGATGAAGGTAGGATGCTTCTGTGAGAATCATGTGAGGGCACGGTGAGCGTTGACGCCGAGGAGCCAGAATTCAGGCACCTTCCGCCGGCTCGTGCCACAATGTTTTCCATCAGGCGAAAGGTCTGGAGCCATGCGATTGCTGTGCCTGTTTTTGTCGTTGGCACTCGTCACTTCGAATGATCCGCGCGCTCACGGTTTCCAGCGCGATGAGGCTGTTTCCGCCAACCCGGATTCCGTCCCGGTACTTATCCAACGGCTCGGGAATGAGGCATTCGAGGTCCGGGAAGCGGCCACGGAGGCGCTGATCGGCCGCGGGACGGAGATCATCGGAGAGCTGGAGAATCAACTTGCCGTCACAGAAGATCTGGAAGTCCGCCTGCGACTTCAATACATCATCGAAAATGTCGCCCCGCCGCAGGAAGCTGTGCTCGTTGTCCGCGATTCCGAAAGCGCCGACCTGCGCTCCGGCGATCTGATTACGCATTTGAGCGGCAGACGAATTCGCGATCTGACGGGACTGTATTCGCGGTTGCGGGAGAACGATGCGGGCGCGTTGCTGCGGGTGCGCCGGGATAATTCGCCAATCGAGGTCGGGCCGGTTCATCAGCAGGATCTTCCGACCATGGCCGATTACCGGCTGCCAAACGGACCGGTTATTCGCGAAGCACTGAAGCTGTATCGAACAGGTTTCGCGGAACGTGCCGCCGCACTACTTGATTCACTGGAAGAGTTTACGGCAACGGAACTGAACGACGCGCTGCGCGGCATCATTCTCTATACCGCGGGTTTTGGCGCGCGCGGACGCGCGTACATCACGCCGGAAATGCTCGCACCGCCCGAAGGTCGGTTGACGTGGACCAATCTCTCGGGGCTGGATCGCGCGGGGCCGCTGCGCGCTCCGCTGGTCTTTGAAGCGTCGGCGTTCGAGTCGAATGCGATTCGTGATCTGCGGATGGAGGAGCCGGACCTCGCGGTTCAGCGGGTCGAGATCCCGGGAAATCGACTCATGCAGGCCGCAGCGTCGGCCGCTCTGATCTGGTGGCGCGATCATGCCGGCGCATTCGATTCGGCACGCGGTCCCGATCGAGTGGCGGGTAACATGCTCGCGATTGTGGCGTGGATGCTCTCCGATCTCGATCTGGTTTCCGAGTGCATTGAGCTGATCGAACCGCGCAGCACAATCCTCGGATCAAAATGGGTACGCGTCCATTCGGACGGCTGGCTGGATTTTCTTCGCAACAACGCCCAACAGGCGCTCGACCGCTTCTGGAATGATGCCTACGCGATCCTGGCGAATCCGCCTGCCGAAACGGATATGCGTTATGTCACCCGCAATCCACAAGTAGCGTCCTCGATCGGATTTTTTCTCTATCAGGCCCCGACGGAGGAACGCCGCGCGGAGATGACGGCGCTCGTTCAGGATGATGAATTTCCCGCGACACAAAAGTATCTCGAATGGATGTTTTTCGGCCTGAACGTGCGCAACGAAGCCGCGATTCGCGCCGATCTCACGACGATGCTGCCGCAACTGGAGGGTGAAGCGGCAAATCAGGTCGCTTTTGCGTTGCTGCTCCTCACCTACATTGCGCCAAGTCCGGACGAAGCGATTTTTGCCTCCGCAAAGGAGCGGCTGAATCTTGCGGTGAACGATGAACTACGGCAACTCAACGTTGCGATCGGGAATGTCTTGCACGCACTTTCTCAGGGTAAGTTGAGTGATGCGCGTGCCGCGCTGGAGGTGATCCCGCCGGACGATCATCGGCTGGATCAGTTGCGGCAAACCTGTGATTTCCTCGTTACTCACGCGACACATCCGTTGTTGTCCGAATCCACAAACTGGCCGCTGATGGCCGTGCGACAATCCGAAAATTGCTGGGTCGTCATCACGAGAGACCGGCGGATCGGATACTTTCAGCCGTCGCACAACGAATACGATTTGCTGCCGCCGATCACTGCCGACTGGTTTCCAGGGGTTGCGAATTGGCCGTGGCTGGGTAACAGCGACGCGCACAATCGCACGTGGGCGTACGATCGGCGACGTGTCATTGAAATCCCCACGCCCAGCGGCACGGGGGATGTATTTCGCGCCAACGTTCATTCCGATCAGATCGCGATTTTTGACGCATTGATCGCACCCGTGTTTCCCCTTGTACAGGATGCTGTCGCGAAGCGCCCGGCACCGCGCGGCGAAACAGGCGAATTTCTGCGACGCGATATTCAGGCGAACGCCGACTATGTGTCCGACCCCGACCTTCCGGAAATCGCGGTCATTGAAGGATTTGAGGCGACTCCGGAACTGGTTCACGTGGCGTTTCGCGGCGGACCGCAGATGCTGATCGATGTTCCGCGGCGGCGCGTGTGGACATCTGACTGGTTCGCAGAACAACTGAAGCTGGAAAAGCCGCCGGTATTTTTTCCTCAAGCCCTTCGCGCGGGGGAGGAAGTGTTGCTGTTTTTGCATTCCGCGGCTGGGTTGATTCGCTTCGCGCCCGCGACCGAAGCGGTGCGGCGTATCCCGCTCCCCGGCGATGAGCCGTACCCACTCGTGATTCCGGAGTCGTGCCCGTATGATCGCGCGGATTCGCGATGGGTCTACACGGCACGGCTGCCCGAGGATGGCGGTCGGGTCTATCGTGTTGCGACGACGGGCGACGCCGTCGAAGCGTTGCAAATGATCAACGTTGTTCAGCCGGCGTCATTCTTCCGCTTGCGTTCGCGTGCCGAGTTGCGGGACTCGCTCGACCTCCTTTTCCAGGAAAGCGGAATTCCGCCGCTGCAGGAATTCATCGACGACGCACGGCGACGGGTTTCGGAGTGGGAGCAGGGGTTGTAAACGATGATGCAACTGAAACTTGGCGCGGATCAGCTTACGTTTGCAATTCTCGAACAGTGTGACCGGCAGGCGCTGGATGTCTCTTTCGCGCCGGCAGCGTGGGATCGACTTCGCGAGGGTCGAACACGGCTGGAACACCACGTACGCAACGCCGAGGTGCTTTATGGCATCAACACCGGGTTCGGGCATCTAAAAAATACACGCATTCCCCGTGAGAAGCTCGAAAAGCTTCAAGAGAACCTGCTGATCTCTCATGCGGTCGGCGTCGGCGATCCGATCCCCCGCGATATCACCCGCTGGATGTTGCTTTTCAAAGCCAACATGCTGTTACTCGGTTACAGCGGCGTGCGCGACGTCGTCGTCAGAACCATCGGCGACTGGCTCAAGCACGATCTGATCCCGGTCGTGCCGAGTCGCGGCTCCCTCGGTGCCAGCGGGGATCTCGCGCCGCTCGCGCACTTATTTCTGCCCATGCTGCATCGCGGCGAAATCTGGACGGATGACAGTCCTGCACCGGCCGCACCGATTCTGACGGCGGCGGGCGTTGCGCCCGTCGCACTCCAGGCGAAAGAGGGCCTGGCGCTCATCAATGGCACGCAACTTATGAGCGCATACGGGGCGAAGATTGCGATTCGTGCGAGGCAATTGCTCGATCTTGCGGATTTGATCGCGTGCATGTCCCTCGAATCAGCGCGCGGGACGGATCGACATGCGCACGCCGCTTTGCACGCCGCGCGCCCGCATCCCGGAGCGGTTCAGAGCGCCGCCAATATTCGCCGCCACATGAATGGCAGCGAGATTCTCGCATCACATGCCAATTGCGATCGTGTACAGGATCCGTATTCACTGCGCTGCACGCCGCAGGTTCATGGTGCCGTACGCGACGCAATCGAGCATCTGGCGGGTATTCTGGAACGCGAGATCAACAGCGTGACGGACAATCCGGTGATCTTCGAAGATGAGATTATCAGTGGCGGAAACTTTCATGGTGCCCCGCTGGCTTATGCGCTGGATTATGCGGCAATCGCATTGACGGATCTCGGTAATATTTCCGAGCGTCGTACTTATCTGCTGTTGCATGGCGACGATGTCGTACCAAAGCTTTTGCTGTCGGAAACGGGGCTGAATTCCGGGTTCATGATTCCGCAGTACACGGCAGCGGCATTGGTGAACGAATGCAAGGTCTATGCTTCACCCGCTTCGGTGGACTCAATTCCGAGTTCGCTGGGGCAGGAGGATCACGTCAGCATGGGCGCGACCTCGGCGGTGAAATGCTTCGAGATCCTGTCTCGTGTCGAGCAGATTCTCTCCATCGAAATGCTCTGCGCCGCGCAGGGAATGGATTTTCACAAACCCCTGCTCCCCGGCCCCGGTCCGGCCGCAGCGCGCGATCTGATTCGCGAAACGATCCCGTTCGCGACGGAGGATCGTGAATTCGGCATCGACATCCGCGAAGCGATACGGCTCATTCGCGACGGAAGCAAGCTGCTGCAAATCGCTCGAAATCCGTCGCACCATCGCGGCGGGACATAGATCATTTTCATCGCGAATAGTGAGATGTACAGCGACGCCGGTTCAGAAACCGGACGGACAGCCCTGTACATCCCGAGGCATCGGAATGAGAGCTTGCTTTGATCACACATCAGGCCGATTCGCAGAAGTCATCCAGATCGAGCAATTCCCACACTGTGCAAAAGCCCTCAAGCTGAACGATCACGGGGAACGCCGCCCGCACCTGCGCGCGAATTCCTCCATCGACCGGACCGATTCCAGTTGGAAACGTAATGCGCTCCGGATCCGGCAGAAAAAAGCGGACCTCCGGCGAGAGCTGCGCGACAAACATGCCGATGTTTTCCTGAATAATCCAGTCGATGATGTCCTGCAACGAACTGCAGAATAGCTGCACCACCACACAAACGATCAAGGGATCGCTTTGCGCAGTCAGCAACGGCTTGCCGGTCGGTGGGAGCGTTCCGGCAGGGATCGTTCCGGCGAACGGTTCACTGCGGCCGTCGACGAGAATGACTCCGGTCACATCCACGCTTCCATCCGTGTTGTAAAGAAAATTGAGTTCATTTCCGTTGCCCGCGATAGCGGAGGTCAGCCGTCCCAGCGAATCGACTATCATCTCCACATGGCCGTCGACGCCATTCGCGACCACGCGCACGCTGCCGTCGCTTCGCTCGACGACTTGAAACGTATTTCCTTTGGCGTCATTGATCATGCCGAAATCCGCGCCCGTTCCCGGCGCGAACGTCGCTTCGGTCCCGGTCGGCGCGGCCGTGTCGGGCGCGGGGCAACCGCCAAGCAGCAGGATCCCGCAGAACACCAGCACGATGAAAATAGTTCTAACCATCAGTCTCTTCTCCAGGTTGGGATGGGCCGTTCCGCGATCGGGAAAGAACACACTCCGGCACGCCGGTTTCAGTTACACCGGCATGGGTTCGGCTTTCTTCTGACGCTGTAAAAGCCAAGTCTTCCGAAGAGGTACACACCGAGTAGAGCGTTCTCACACGAGACTGATGCTTTTTGTCCGAAGCAGGAACTTCGCAATCAGGCCTTGGGTTGAGTTTCGGGCGGTCGCAGACGGCGTCGATGACTCATCAGAAAGCTGATGCGGGACATTTCTTCGGCCCCCACCGCCGACTCAACAGCCCGCATCGCTTCGCCGATGGGCGTACGCCGCGTGAGATGGGTGAGAAGAATTTTCTCATTTCGCAAGCGCGGAACAATGTCGCGCAGATCTTGTGAATGGATGTGAAAACCCGCACGAGCGCGACTCCGATGATCGTCATCGACAAAAGTGCATTCGAGTAGCAGAACTTTTGCATCTCGGACATACGGCAAATCGAAGAAATCGCCATTTGCAGTGTCGCCGCAGTACGTCACCAGCGGGACTTCGGTGCGTGCCGTGATCTCGATGCCTTTTTTCTTGAGCTCGACGAGTTGCGGGCCGGCGAGACCGTGGTATTCCGGTTTGAGCTTCTTGCGAATTTCAATGGCCGCATATCCCAACGCCGTCACCAGATTTCCGTCGAGCCGTCGCCGCCCGTGATTGACTTCGAACGGTCGGACGCACAAGTCGCGCCGGAGCGCGATGTCGACGCCTGGGATGGCCGGTCGAATGTCGGCCCGGGGAATATTTCCGTCGATCTCGCCCCAGACATCCATCAGGCGTCGCAGCGGATCGCAAAGTGGCGCGGCGGCAAAAAGCTTTCCCGGTTCATTGTCAATGAACATGCGCTGGGAGAAGTAATACGCGGCACCGGCGGCGTGATCCATGTGCCCGTGAGAAAGGAAAACATTCGAAACATGCAGCACATCAAGCGGGCAGCGCCCCAGATCAAAGGAAAGATCCATTTCCGGTGCGACAACATACGTTTCCGCACCGGCAATGGAAGCCCCGACCAGGTGAATGCCGTCGTATTCAAATTCAGCGTTTCCTCGCGACATGCCGGAGAGTTTTACTATGGATTGACTTTCTTGTCTTGAAAATGAGAGAAAATGGCAAAACTGGAATTGACACGCAGGATGTAGTGTCGTAATCTTCCGCGTACCACTATTTGTAGTGGCAAGCGCGTTGCAATCTGAAACGCGTTTTCCCGCGGCGGCCGTTGATCGGCTGTCGACGGTATGACCCCTTCTAGCGGACGTGGGTGGAATGCGGTGTCCGTACTGCAAGGCCAACAACGACAAGGTTGTCGATTCGCGAGCGGCGGACGGCGCGTCCGCAATTCGCAGGCGTCGCGAATGTCTGGAATGTTCACGGCGTTTTACAACCTACGAACGTCCCGAAGAAGCCGTCAAACTTTCCGTGATCAAGCGCGACGGAACGCGCATGCCGTACGACCGGGAACGCATCACCGAAAGTGTGCGCCGGGCGTCCTACAAACGGCCGATCACGGGCGAACAGATTCTGCAGATTACGGACGAAGTCGAAGAACATCTGATTACGCGATACGACAAGGAGGTTTCTTCGCAGACGATCGGTGAGCGCGTGTCAACAGTGCTGCGGCGAGTGGATCAAGTAGCCTACGTGCGATTTGCGAGCGTCTATCGTCAGTTTGAGGATGTCGGGGATTTCATCGAAGAGGCGCGGGAAGTCATCGAGCGCCAGGCCGACGAGATTCCCGGCCAACAGAGTCTCTTTGAGGAGACCGAAGAATCGTGAGCGACAAAATCATTCACATTCTGAAACGCGATGGCACGGCGGAACCGTTTGAAGGTTCAAAGTTGGGTGCGGTCCTGCGGCGCGCGATGATCGCTTGCGAACAGGAAGCGCGGCTGGCCGAGCCATTGGTGCGAGCGGTGGCCATTCACCTCGAAGAGCTGGAAGATGAACGTCAGGCGACGACGCAATACATCTTCCGGTGCGTCCGGTCGGTGTTGCGGCAAACCGGGCTCCAGGAAGTTGCGGATGAGCTCACGCATCATGCGCAGCAACGAGATCGGCGGCGACGGAATGTCCGCGTTCTCAGCGAAGACGGGGAAAGACGGTATACGCCGTTTAAGAAGGCCGAAGTGGCGCGTTTGCTGACGCACGAGTTCGAAGTCGGACGCGGCGCGGCAAGAATAATCGCGGGACGCGTTGAACGACAGATCTTCGGTCTCCAATACAAAATTATCAGCCGCATGCTGCTGATCGAAATCGTGCGGAATGAATTGATGGCGTGGGGTCTGGATGAACCCACGATCGGCCCTTCGTCGAGCGGCGTGAAAATCGTTTCCGCAAAAGCAAACGAAGGCACCAGCAACGAAACAAGATTACGGAACGGTTCGTAGATCGAAACTCTGTTACGGCCCCCTTGCAATGCGCTCGATTGCGCCACGGCTGAGCGACTGAAGAGCGAGGGGTCCAGAAGGAGCGCGGTTCGCAACGAGTTCATGGACGACGTGTCTTGCGGGAGAAGCAAAAGCCATCGCGCTTAAGGCCGTTGCGAACCGACTCTTACAAACTCCGTTCCCCTGATGAAGGGCGCGCCGAGACCCGCCCACGCCCATGCTCGGCGCGCCCGCTTTTTATTCTCGCTTCGTTGATATTCTTCAATCTTGAGTGGGAGGGCGAGGCTCCCGCCGAGCCGTTGTGAGCGGGCGCGCAATTGTTGCACCAGAATCGCTCGCCGCGGGCGGCCAGTCCCGATTCCCCATGAGTGGAATCTATAAATCACAATCGCTCATCTCTAATTCCCTTCAATGTTGAATTGAACTTAGATCAACAGAAACGCTCGCGTAATGCGATTGCCTTTTTCGCATGACGGCTCGGCGGGAGCCTCGCCCTCCCCCTGATGATTTGCAGCGCGCTGAAAACTAGTTTGCTGCGGCCTTCGCAAGTTCCATCGCTGCAACGAGCTCCGCAAACATCGAATCTTTGTCCTCGTCCCGTGCGCGGAGAATCGCCGACGGATGGATCGTCGCGATGACGTTCGGCGCCCACGACTGATCGCGGATCAGCTTTCCGCCGTCTTTGGTCACGCGAAAACCGGAACCCAGCAGCGCTTGCGCCGCCGTCGCACCGAGACACAAAATCACCTCGGGCTTCACTTCCGCGATTTCCGCTTCCAACCACGGACGACATGCGCGGACGTGCCCGACCTTCGGCTTCGCGTGCAGGCGGCGTTTGCCCTGCGGCTTCCAATAGAAGTGCTTCACCGCATTTGTGAGATAGACGTCGTCGCGGTCGACCCCCGCGGCGGCGAACGCCTCGTCCAGCACCCGCCCCGCCGGCCCGACGAAGGGCCGCCCTTCCTTGTCCTCTGAATCGCCGGGCTGCTCGCCGATAAGCATCAGCGATGCCTTGGCTCGGCCTTCGCCGAAGACCGTTTGCGTGCCGATCTCGTGCAGTTCGCAGCCTTCGCAGCCCCGCGCGGCGTTTTCCAATGTTTTCAGCGTGCGCTTCTCGGGCGGCGGGACAAACGGTAACGCGGACGCTTTCTCTTTGTCGCGATTTTTCAGCATCTCAATTGTCCTCCGCGGCGCGTCGCGCAACAGTTCGTCGATAATCGACGCTTCCGGCAGCGTGCGCCAATGCCGAACCGGCATTTCTTTCTTCATCGCATTGATCTTGATTCGCGCAGGATTGAAAATCGCGCGATAATACGTTTTCCACAGATTCTCCAGCTCGTCTTCGGCTTCGACCGCGTGGGCGGGTACGCCGTCGCCGAAGCAAAGCGCTGCACCGTCCCACGTCACTGATTCCGTCGGCGTGAAAATCGTCCACCGCATTACTGCAAACCGCCGCGCAAAAAACGGTGCCACGAGCCGCACAATGCGATAATCCGCCCGATGCCACGCCACAAAATTGTCGCATTGCTGCGTGGGTACCTCGTCGCGATCCTGCAGATTCTCCACTCTGCGAAAGCGAACGAACGCTTTCATCTTGTGCATATCGCGTCGCACAGCCTTCGCGAGCGCGAATAAGCGATGAACGTCGACGTCGGCAGCGTCTTCGAGCAATGCGCGCTGACCACCACGCGTCAGTCGCCACGCGACGCGATAAGCCAGCGCGTAGCGGTCAGCGTCCGTATGCGCGGCGGCAAACTTCGCGACTTCAAGAAATCGCGCAGGAATCGTAATCTCTGCCGGTGCGTCGGCTTCCATGGCACTCGGATTCTCTTTTGCCGCGCTCGGCAACCCCGTTTGCCGCGTCGTCCCGTCGATCCACACCACATCATCAGGAAATACGCCGCGGTGAAGAAACGAGCGGGCGCGCGTCCGCCACGCTTCGAAACCATCCACGGAGATCGTGAGGAGCGGTCTTCGAGTGGGCAGTTCCGAACGCGCGGCGGCCGCGTTCCTGCATCCAATTTTGCCTCTCCCCCTCTTCGTCACCTTACAGCTCCCCCGACCGTGCCGATTGTGTCGCCGCGAACAATTCCAGTTGCTGCGTACGTCCCTTTACCGTGACGACGAGTTCGTCGGACTGCAGCGCCCGTGTCGCGCGATTCCGATCCGTCGCAACAACGAACGAACTCACCTTCTTCAGCGACACGCCGAGGCGGCGCAGGTCCTCAAGCCGCAATCGTCGATGCCGGCGAATCTTCAGGATGCGGCCGACGTTGCGAACGCCGAGTCCGGGAACCCTCAACAACGCTTCTCGCGACGCTTGGTTGATGTCAACGGGAAAGAAATCACGATTGCGCAGTGCCCACGCGGCTTTGGGATCGACGTCCAGACTCAGATTTTCCGTCCTCGGCGCGATCTCTTCCGCGGAAAATTTGTAGAACCGCATCAGCCAATCCGCCTGATAGAGCCGGTGCTCGCGAATCAGCGGCGGCGAGATCGCGGGCAGCAGTCGATCGGCGGCCGGGATCGGGCTGAATGCGGAGTAATACACCCGCCGCAGTCGCTGTCTGCGATAGAGCGTCGCGGATTGGCGAAGAATCTCACCGTCGGTCGTTTCCGTCGCGCCGACGATCATCTGCGTGCTCTGACCGGCGGGCACGAATCGCGGCGCGGCCCGCGATTGCGCTTTCCGCGCCGCGACCGCTTCCGCGCGGCGGTCGCGAATGATGGACATCGTGCGATCGACCGTATCGAGCGATTTTTCCGGTGCGAGCGCTTGCAAATCCTTATCCGTTGGCAACTCGATATTTGCGCTGAGCCGGTCGGCGTAACGTCCCGCCTGTGCCAGCAATGTCGGATCGGCACCGGGAATCGCTTTCAGATGAATATAGCCGCAGAAATTCTCTTCCTCGCGCAGCCGCCGCGCAACGGTGACAAGCTGCTCCATCGTGTAGTCCGGGCTTTGAATGATGCCCGAACTGAGAAACAATCCTTCAATATAATTTCGCTTGTAAAACTCGATTGCGAGGAACACGACTTCGGCCGGTGTGAACCGCGCCCGCGGCATCTCGCTCGTCACGCGATTCACGCAGAATTTGCAGTCATAAATGCAGTAGTTTGTCAGCAGGATTTTCAGCAGCGACACGCAGCGACCGTCAGGTGTATAGCTGTGACAGATCCCCACACCGTCACTGTTGCCAAGCCCGAGCCCGTTGTTGCTGCGCTTCGACCCGCTGCTGGCGCACGATGCGTCATACTTTGCGGCGTCCGCAAGAATCTCAAGTTTTTGACTAATATTCATCGTCAACGGATTCTAAATCGGAGCCCTAACAAAATTATAACAATTTGAGTGCTTTCAAATTTCCTGAACGGCGAGATGATTCTCCGGTGATGCGCGTCGTGGAGTGACCGGCACGCGACGACTTGCGGTGAATTCCCGAATCTCCCACCCTGCGCGATCTGCTCTTCCCGCGATACAATCCCCCGCGATGGACATTTTCGCGTCGATCCGCGCGGACGAGCGACTCGTTCGGCTTGCGGACATGATTGGGCAACGTCGCGAGACCCCCGTCATCGCGGAGGGGTTATGGGGATCATGCGCGCCGATTCTGGCGGCTTTTGCGGCACAGCGTGCCGATCGACCCCTTCTGCTCATCACTGCCCACGCCGACGAAGCCGACGATTTCCGCGATGACATCGAAACGGCGCTCGGTCGGCTGCCGGAACTGCTCCCGCAACTGGAAAATGAAACGTCACTCGCACGAACGAGCGGCGCGGCAGTCGAAGAAGGTGAATCGGCGGACGACGAATTGCTCGGGGAGCGGCTGCGGGTCTGCATGGCGCTGCTCGATTATCAGAAGCAGCGCGAAAAACGCGCCAGCGCGACACGCACGCGAGCATCTTCTCAACTTCCATCGAGCTCGGACAACGAAGCGCCGGTCATCGTCGCGCCGATCTATGCATTGATGCAGCCGGTGCCGACGCCGGAAGCGATCGCGAATGCCTCGCTGACGCTGCGCGTCGGGGACTGTCTGGAGCTGGATGAACTTGGCGCGTGGCTTGCGTCGCAGGGATTTCAAGCGGCGGACGCCGTCGAGCATCCTGGGGATTTTTCGCGGCGCGGCGGCATTTTTGACGTGTTTTCCGCCGCGTTGCGCCAACCGGTGCGGATTGAGTTTTTTGACGACGAGATCGAATCGATCCGCTTTTTCGAAGCAGGCACGCAGCGTTCCGGTGAGACACTCGATTCGATCGTGATCCCGGCGCGGAACATCGTCGCACCGCGTGGGTCGACGCCGGCCCAGCAACGCGCGCATTTCACCGGCTTTCTCGCACACCTGCCGGCGGACACCATTATCGCAATCAACGAGCCCGCCGACGTGCAGGAAATCGGCCGAACCATTCATCAGCGGCTCGGCGAGCGCGCCGGCATCATGCCGGTTGACGCGGTCCTGCGCCGTGCGAGCGACTTCACGCAGCTTCACCTCCGACGATTTGCCTCATCAGAAGCGAATGCGATCGACTTCGCCGTCCAATCGCTTCCTCAGTTTGAGCCGAAAGCCGAAGAGCGCTGCGAAGCGCTGCGCGAAGTTGCTGAATCGTCGCGCGTGATGGTGTTGTGCGAAAATCTGGCGGAAAATCAGCGATTTTCGGAACTCATGGAGCAATTGCCGGAGCCGATCGCGCGTGTGGAATCAGCGGTCGGGCTGCTGCATCGCGGATTTTTGTGGGGTGCGACTTCATCCGCGCAACCGATCACCGGCACGCCGGTCTCACATCCGAACCCGGTGCGCCAAGCACGGGGCCGAGACCGAAATGACGAAAGTGACTCCGCGAATCGTGAGCGTCCCGACCCCCCGCTTGGCGCGGGGGGTTCGGATTCGGTTGCCTATATCCCGCACCACGAGCTCTTTCATCGTTTTCGACAAACGCGAACGCTGCGGCGTGTCGCGCCCGCCCGCGCGATCGATAGCTTTTTCGATCTGAAGGTCAATGACTACGTCGTTCACGTGCAGCATGGCATCGCGCGATTCCGCGGCCTCAAAGCACTCGAACGCGACGAACAGCGCGGCGAGTATCTTCTGCTCGAATTCGCCGACAAAGCGCACGTGCACGTGCCGATCAGTCAGATTCATCTCGTGCAGAAGTACATCGGCAGCTTTCGCGGCAAGCCGAAACTGAGCAAACTCGGCGGACGTGCCTGGAAACAGACGAAAGACAAGGTCGCAGAGTCCGTCACCGATCTCGCCGCCGAGTTGCTCGCGCTGCACGCACAGCGGGAAACGCAGCCGGGTATCGCGTATCCGCAGGACACCGCGTGGCAGCGCGAGTTCGAAGACGCCTTTCCCTACAACGAAACTGAAGATCAGCTTCGCACGCTCGCCGAGATCAAGCAGGACATGACCCGCCCGCGCCCCATGGATCGGCTGCTCTGCGGCGACGTCGGCTTCGGCAAAACCGAGCTCGCGATCCGAGCAGCGTTCAAGACTATCGAATA
>JBFWWY010000024.1:0-13248 GCA_050245935.1 Phycisphaerae bacterium
GCCATCGTGCACGAGGCCGAATGGATACGTGGAACGGCTTCTTCCAAACGCCGACAACCTCGGCCCAAGGAAGAATCTCACAACAGCCCGAACCCAACACTGGACGGGACAGTTTTATCATGGATACCGAACTACAAATCTCACCGAAAAATACGCGCCGCCAAATCTACACCGTCCCAAGATTCACCAACAACGGCGACAGGACATTGACTTTCTTCTGCAGAATCGTCGCAAACGCCGCCGATTCCATCATTTCGCGGAATTCGCGCCAGCTTGCGTGATGCACGTCTTTTTCGATGGTCTGTACGCCGATATCGAAGATCACCGAACCGATGACGTTGTCGCGAAAGCCGTCAATGAGGATCATTTTGCCGCGCGGCTTGAGCACGCGTTTGAATTCCGCGACCACCGCCGCCTGATTCGGATAATGGTGGAACGAGTTGCAGCACGTGAGGATGTCGAACGTCTGGTCGGCGAAGGGCAGATGCTCGGAATCGCCGTGAATCCCGAACACGCGCCGCTTCTCCTCGCCAATCTCGTCGATTTTCAGTTGCAGCTTTTCGATCATCACCGGCGAATAATCAAGACCGATGAGCAGTTCGGCCTGCGGATCGCGCGCGAGCACAGACAGCAGCTTACCGGTCCCGCACCCGACATCCAGGGCGCGGTAGGATGTCGCGGCGGTCGCGATTTTCCAGCGGATGATTTCTTCCTGACAAATGCGGATCGACGGGTGAAAGACGAATTCATTGAGCCACGAGCGGTCGTAGCGCAGCGCCCATTTGTCGAATTCACTGCGGGCCGCGGTGCGCGCGTGTTCGCGTCCGCTAGTGTCTGCGGTGTGTTGCACGTCGGTCATGCCGCATACGGTATCTGATTGCGCAGCAGCTTGAAAGCAACGCCACCCCGATGGACACTGTGGGGGATGAGGCAGAGGCGGTCATCGATCGTTTTCGGTTCGGCTAGAGCCTTAGGGCTCCGCTTTGTCGATAGATAGATGACGGTGGAGAAACGGATTGACGCTTGAAGCCTGGCTGACAATTGGCGTGATTGTGGTGGCGTTTGTGTCGCTGGCGCGGAATTTCGGGCCGCCGGACCTTGTGTTGTTCGGCAGCGCCGTCGTTCTGGCGATTGTCGGGGTGATTTCGCCGACACAACTGCTGCACGGGTTCGGCGAGCCGGCGGTAATTACTGTGGTCGCGCTGATCATCGTGTCGGCGGCGCTGCGCGAAACCGGCCTGATCGATCGCGTCGGGCACTGGGCATTCTCGAAGACAAATACTGAAAAGAGTTTTTTCGCGCGGCTGGCAGGTGTCACGCTGTCTTCTTCCGCGTTTGTCAACAATACCGCGGTCGTCGCGATGATGATCAACATCGTCGCCGACTGGTGCAAACGCAACGGCGTCTCCCCGTCGCGATTGATGATGCCGCTCTCATTCATGACGATTCTCGGCGGCATGTGCACACTGATCGGCACGAGCACAAACCTCATTGTGAACGGCCTGCTGAAAGAAGCAGATCACGCGCCGATGAAGTTTCTCGATCTTGCCTGGGTCGGGGTGCCGATTGCGGTCGGCGGAACGCTGCTACTTTATTTTATTTGTCGCGGACTCGTGCCGGAGCGGCGCGAAACGACGGAGCACCGCATCGATGCGTCGCGCGAATTCCTGACGGATATGCGGATCGAACCGGAGTGCCGTCTGGTCGGGCAGACCGTCGAGGAAGCGGCCCTGCGCAACCTCCCCGGCCTGTTTCTCATCGAGATTATCCGCCACGAGCGGATCATCGCGCCGGTCGGTCCGGATGAAATTCTCCGCGCCGGGGACCGGCTTACCTTTACCGGCGTGATCAGCACGATTGTCGATCTGGAGCGCATTCCCGGGTTTGTGCCCGCCGGGAATGACAAGACCGACGACGTCGCGCGCGGACGGCGGCGCTTCTGCGAAGCGGTCGTCTCGTCGACGTCGCCGCTGATCGGCAGCACGATCCGCGAATCAAACTTCCGCGCGCGATACAACGCGGCGGTGCTGGCCGTGCATCGCGGCGGGACGCGGCTACGCGGGCGCATCGGCGATATCGAAATCGAGCCCGGTGATACGCTGTTGCTGCAGACGGGACCGCACTTTGATGTAGCCCATCGCAATAACCCGGACTTTTACCTGGTGAGTGGCATCGAGGAAATGCGACCGGCGCGTCATCAGTTTGCGCTGATTTCCGGTCTGCTGCTGTTGTGTCTCGTCATCGTACTTTCGGTATTCAGCAATATTCCCACTGTCATCCCGGCACTGACGGTTGCGGGATTGATGGTCTTGTTGCGGTGCATCTCCGCAACGGATGCGCGGCGTGCGATTCCGGTGAATCTTGTCATCGCGATTGCCGGCGCGTTGGCGCTGGGCAAGGCGGTTGATGCGTCCGGTCTCGCGACGTCGCTCGCGCACTGGGTCGCGAATACAGTCGGTGCGTGGGGGCCGCATGCGGCGTTGGCGGCGATCTTTTTGCTGACGATGTTTATGACCGAGATTGTGACGAATAACGCGGCGGCGGCGCTGGCGTTTCCGCTCGCGCTCAAGCTTGCGGACGAATTGCAGGTCGACGTGTTGCCGTTCTCGTTTGCCATCACGTACGCTGCGTCGGCGAGCTTTCTGACGCCGTTCGGGTATCAGACCAACATGATGGTGTATGGTCCGGGCGGTTACCGGTTCACGGATTTTGTACGGGTCGGGTTACCCTTGAGCATCTTCGTAGGCATCGTTTGTGTGTTGCTGATTCCGGTTGTTTGGCCTTTTACGACGGCCTAAATCGAGGCTTGCTCAGAAAATTCAGCAAATTTTTCGGTCCGGGCAACTTCGTCGTGCGTGATCACACTTGGGACCACGGATAATGGCACAAATGGCCGGCCTTAGCCCCTCGCTTGGCGCGAGGGGTTCGGGTGGGGTGTTTCCGAAATGATGTGAGTCGGCCATGTTCGATCGAAACGCGCCGAAAAGTCGCCTTCACGAATAAAGCAATAGGATTTGAGGAGATTGTCATGCGTCGTTTGATTCAATCGGTCGTGGGCGTTGTTGCGGCGGGAATGCTCGTTGGCGGGTGTCCGCCGATGGACATGATGCCGGACAACTCGAACAGCGGCGGCAACGACAATCAGTCGCAGAATTCGAGCAACGTCAATGGAAACATGAGTTTGCCAAGCAACTCGAATTCGTCGAACGACAATGGCACGGCGAATGAAAATTCAAACTCCGCGAATGAGAATGACAACGCCGAGCCCGACAAGCCGATTCCCGATCCGCGCGTGTTCGGCGACGGCTCGGCGGGATCCCGCGTCATTACGGGAAACGTGCGCGTCACCGGTGCGGATGCCAATCTTCAATACACCGATTTTCTGATCGAACAGGGCGCGACGTTTACGGTGCAGAGTGGCGCGGTGATTCGCTGCTCCGGCACATTCGAGAATTATGGAACGATTATTGTCGAGCAGGGGGCGGACGGCGGCACGCGCGGGGGGCTGGACAGTTCGACCGTTGTAGGCGTCGTCCGCGAACCGACGAGCGGCATCGCGACGCAGGCTGCGGCGAGTGGGGAAGTCGGCGGCTCTTCGAGCGGACGCGCCGGTGGCAGCGAGGGACAGGGACTTTCGGAATTTGAAGCGCGACAGACGCTTCGCGTCGGCGTCAATGCGGGTGGTCCCGGCGCGGCGGGCGATCTGCCCGGCGGTGCGGGCGGCGGATCGCTGTTGGTGATTGCCGGCGGCGAAATTATGAACGACGGCACCATCGAAGCGCCCGGCGGTAACGGCGTTGATGGCAGCGGCGCGGGCGGCGGCGGCGTCGTTATTCTCGCAGCGAAGGAGAAAATCACGAATACGAGCACCGCAATGATCATGGCAACGGGCGGCGCGGGCGGTGAAGCGACCAACGCGATCGGTCCCGGCGGCGGCGGCGGCGGCGGAATCGTCCATATGATCGCGCCCGAAATCGACGATCAAGGTACGACAATGATCGACGGCGGGGCAGCAGGACCAAGCGGCGAGGCAGACTCGATTACCGCAGAGATGCGCAGCGGCGGCGGCGGCGGGGGTGCGACCGCCGGCAACGGCGGCTCCGGCGGCGGCATCCCCGGCGGATTGCCCGGAACGCCGAACGCTGCGGGAGACGGCGACCCCGGGTTCATGCTGCACACGATCGCGGACCCGACGGCGCTGTTGTAGGGCATTTTCAGTTGAATCGTAGCGGCCTGATGTAGAATGCATACTGGAATTCTACGGCCGGCACGGAGGCACGGCCGCTACGGTTGGATTTTCAACACTCTAATGTGCCAGACGTCACGTCACGCGAATGTTTCATAAGGCATCTGCTATCATCGACCTGCTGGCCCCTCGCTTGGCGCGAGGGGTTCTGTTTTAAGGTCAATCTGAATTGCAGTTGAATTCTTCGTCAGCCTCCATTTGGTCGGTTTCGCAGCGCTGGCTATGCTCGCTGCAAGTAAACGGCAGCTGTGCGGCGGAACGTGTTGTACGCCGCTTGCCGTAACTGCTTGGAGGCGGCTTCGCAAAAGCCGATTCGTTGATCATGCCGGCTGCAAATTCCGAGGTCTGCGTTTTTTCGCCGAGCCTGTTTCTCACCGTCACCATCGAAGCGCTGGCCGACAATGACGATGGTGATGATATTCATTTTCATCCCGGCGGACAGGGATTCTGGATCGCGCGTATGCTGCACCATCTTGGCGCGACGCCGGTCATTGTCGCGCCGGTGGGCGGCGAATCCGGCGAAGTGTTGCGGGGCTTGCTCGCGACGTGGGATCTCACACTCGATGCGGTCGCGATCAACGACAGTTCGCCCGCCTACGTCCACGATCGACGCGACGGCGAGCGCCGCGAGTTGGGCACATCGCTGCTGCCGGCGTTCAATCGACACGAAATCGATACGCTCTACGGCAGGGTGCTGGAATGCGCCGTACGCGCGGGGACGTGCATCGTCACCGGCAAACATCCCGGTGACCATCTCCCCGTAGATTTCTACGAACGGCTCGGTGCCGATCTCGCGACCACGAACGTCGATGTCATCGGCGATTTGCACGGCGCAGAGCTCGCGGCGTTTCTGCGCGGCGGGCCCTTGCATACGCTGAAAGTCAGCGACAGCGATTTTGTGGAGGATGGAGAACTCGCAGAAGGCGCTTCCGTTTCCGCGCGCTTCGAAGCCATCGAACGTTATTCGCCGAAGAAAGTCAGCCGACTCGTAATCTCCGCGGACAAGATGCCGACCGTGGCACAATTCGAAACGCGGCGATTCACCGCCGAAGCGCCTATGCTCGAATCAGTGGATCACCGCGGGTCCGGCGACTCGATGACGGCGGGTCTGGCACTTGCGGTGTTGCGCGGGCTGGATGCGATTGCAGCGCTGCAACTGGCATGCGGGGCGGGTGCCGCAAACGTGACGCGTCACGGGCTGGGCAACGCCGACGCCGGACTGGTGGAAAGTCTCGCGAAGCAAGTAAAGGTCGAAGAAGTGGAAGGAATGGCGCGGGCATGAGCAATCAAAATCCTGAACAACACCCCGAGCGCCTGGTCGTGCCGGACGAGCAGGAGCAGCGGAGTGCGGCACCACCGCGACTGCTGCTCACGAATGACGATGGGATTGAATCGCCGGGCTTGCGCTTGCTGGCGCAGCATCTGGCGACGCGTCACGATCTTGTCGTTGTCGCACCCGACGGCAATCGCAGCGGCGCGGGCACCGGCATCGGCCGCTTTGATCCGCACGATGGCGTCGCGCTGCGCAGCGCGCCGCTGGATGGTGTGGAGGCCTATTCGATTGATGGTCCGCCGGGGCTGGCGGTTATGGCGGGCGTGCTCGGCGGGTTTGGACGCAAGCCGGACCTCATCGTTTCCGGAGTCAACGCGGGGATGAATACAGGGCACTCCGTCATTCACTCCGGAACCGTTGGCGCGGCGCTGACGGCGCGGACATTCGGCGCGGACGGGCTCGCGATCAGTCTAGGCCCCTCCGAGCCGTGGCATTGGGAGACGGCGGTCGAAATCGCCGGCGGCGTCGTGGAGTGGATGCTCAAACGGCGCAGCGACAGCAAATTCGTGCTAAACGTAAATGTGCCCGCCGTGCCAATTACTGAAATCAAAGGCGTGCGCTGGGCAAAGCTGGACGAGTTTGGCTACTTTCGAGTCGCGATGGCGGACGAGCCCGGCGAGCGATTGCAGTTTGAGGTGGCGTCAGCGGACTCCGGACGGCATCCGGAGTGCGACACTGCGCAATGTTTCGACCGCTACGTTACGCTGACACCGCTGACGGCGATCGAGGCAGAGCCGTTTCCGCAGGATGATGCGGCTGCGGTTTGCGCGTGGTCCAACGGTCGATAAACGAACCTTCACGACACGCGGCGCTCTTTCGTCGTTTCTGCCAGTTCACCCCGTCGGGCCCGGACGAGTTTGCCGACGCGGGTCGCGATACCGACGGCGTCGATGCCGGCGTCGGCGAGCTGACCGCCGCGGGCACCGTGGGCGTAGAAACGATTTTCGTCGAGCCCGAGTCGCACGATGGCTTCGGTGGGCAGGCCAAGCTTGTTGGCGGTTTCGAGTACCGCGCTGCCGAAGCCGCCGGCGATCGAGTGATCCTCCACCGTCACGACCGGCGTTGCTTTGCTGATCGCGGTCATCACCATGTCTTCATCTATTGGCTTCGCAAAGCGCGCGTTTACGACCGTTGTTTCGATGCCGTCTTCGGCGAGCATACGCGCCGCCTCCAGTGCATGTTGCACCTGGGTGCCATAAGCGAGAATCGTGGCGTCGCTGCCTTCGCGAACGGTTTTGGACTTGCCGATGTAGAACGGGTGCGGCTCTTTTGCGAGCGGCGTCGGCACGGCGTCGCGCGGATAACGAATCGCGAAGGGCTGATCGAGCTTTCGGCCGAGTTTGAGACACTCGAGCAGTTCCGGTTCGTCGGCCGGCGCCATCAGAATCATGTTTTGGAACACGCGAAGATACGCGATATCGAGATAGCCGTGATGAACGGCACCGTCCCCGCCGACAAGACCGGCACGGTCGATGCAGAAGCCCACCGGTAAACCCTGGAGAACGACTTCCTGGAAAATCTGGTCGAAGGCGCGCTGCAGAAAAGTCGAATAAATACACGCGATCGGGCGCAGGCCGGATTTCGCCATGCCCGCCGCAATGTCTACAGTGCAGCTTTCGGCGATGCCGCAATCGAGCGCCTGCTCCGGCAGTTCCTGTAGTACTTTGTTGACGCCGGTGCCGTCGGGCATCGCAGCGGTCAGTGCGACGAGGTGCTTATCTTCGCGCGCGAGCGTGAGGAATGTGTCTGCGAAAGCGCTGGTCCAGCTTTTTGTGGCACCTTTGACGACTTTGGCTTTGCCACCTTCGACGACGACTTTTCCAGGGCTGTGAAACGCGCAGGGATCGGTCGTTGCCCACTCTGCGCCGCGGCCTTTCTGCGTGTGCACATGCAGCAGGACGGGATGCTCGACGTCTTTGAGCAAGTCGAGAATTTCGATCAGGTGTTTGACGTCGTGACCATCCACGGGACCGACGTACACAAAACCAAGCTGCTCGAAAATCTGGTGTGGCGACATCGTCGCCTTGATGCCTTCTTTGATGTGGTCGAGCGCGCCGAAAACCGTCTTGCCCACCACCGGAACTTTCGGGAGCAGTGCTTTGACCTGCTTTTTTACGTCTTCATAGAGATGGCTGACGCGGAAGCGCGCGAGGTAGTCCGCGAGGCCGCCCTGCGTCTTTGCAATGCCCATGGAATTATCGTTCAGAATCACCATGAACTGACGCCGCAACAATCCGGCCTGGTTGAGACCCTCAAACGCGACGCCGTTCACGATGCTGGCATCGCCGACGAGCGCGACGGTGCGCTTGCTGTAGCCCATCGCTGCGTCGCCGCGCGCCATGCCGACGGCGGTCGCAATCGCAGTGCCGGCGTGGCCGACGTTGAACAGGTCGTACTCGCTCTCGTTCGTATTGGGGAAACCGCTGATGCCCCCGGCTTGCCGCAGTGTTTCGAAGCGTTCGTTGCGGCCGGTGAGCAGCTTGTGCACATAACTCTGATGGCCGACGTCCCACAGGAGACGATCGTCGGCGAAGTCGAACACCCGGTGCAGCGCGATCGTGAGCTCGACAATGCCGAGATTGCTCGCGATGTGACCGCCGGTCTGGGAGACGACAGAAACTATGCGCTCGCGGATTTCGCTCGCGAGCGTTTCCAATTGGCCAATGGACAAATCGGCCAAGTCGCGCGGCGATTGGATTTTCGAAAGAGTATTCATCGTTCGTTCACTTCCCACGGGGCCGCAGCGCTAACGCAAGCGGCAAATCATAAACTCGGCCAATTCGGCCAAAGGTCCGGCATTATCCCCGAGCGGCGCCAACGCGGCCACCGCATTTTCATATTTTTCACGCGCCGCAGCGCGACTCGCCTCCACGCCATGGACAGCGGGAAACGTCTGCTTTTGTCGGTCGGCGTCTTTCCGGGTGCGCTTGCCGAGCGACACCTCATCCCCGTCGACGTCCAGGATGTCATCGGCGATCTGAAACGCGTGACCGATCTCTGATCCGAATCGCGCGAGTGCATTTTCGATGCCGGGACTCGCGCCCCCGGCGATGGCACCCATTCGACAGGCCGCCGAAATCAGGCTGGCGGTCTTCCGCGCATGGATATACTCCAGCAGTTCCGCGTTGGGTGCAGTGTTTTCCCCCCGGATGTCGGCACTCTGTCCGACGATCATCTCCGCCACGCTGTTTGCCAGACAGGATACCAAGCGCACCTGCGATTTCGCATCCAGTTCGACGCGACCGGTCAGCACAGCGAACGCATGTGCCAGCAACCAGTCTCCCGCGAGCACGGCGTCCGCTTCCCCAAAGCGAACGTGGGTAGTCGGCTGACCGCGACGCAAATCGTCGTCGTCCATCGCCGGCAGGTCATCATGGACCAGCGAGAACACATGAACACATTCAATCGCGATCCCTGCAGGAACTGCTGCGGAAAAGTGGCCTCCGACCGCGCGACAGCATTCAACCAGCAACAAGGGGCGAAGATACTTTCCCCCGCTCTGCATTGCGTATTGTACGGCGCGGATGACGCCGCAGTTCGGCGAATCCTGTTCTTCAAGATTTTCAACATATGCCGACACAGCGGCGGCGATTTTGGCACGCTGGGTCTCGAGCGCCGGTGGAAACATGCTGGTCTGGCGATTCAGAATCTGTCATTCTCCTTGCGCAACAGAGCGAAGGTAGCGATATTATCAACGGGTTGACAAGAGGACGACGTCGTTCACGTCCGCAAACAAAAATTTCTGTGCGGACGTTTCCATTTTCTGTCCAAGATTTTATGCACGACTCGGCACAGCCAGTTCTTTCTCCGGAGATGCTTCTGCATGCGTACCGGCTCGGCGTGTTTCCGATGGGGGACGAAGACGGCAGCATTTCGTGGTACAGCCCGGATCCGCGGGGCATCGTTGAGCTGGAGCAATTTCACGTCCCTAAAAACCTTGCGAAGCTTGTTCGGCAGCAGCGATTCGACATCCGGCTGAACGCCGATTTCGCTGCCGTCATGTGCGCCTGTGCTGATCGAGCGGACACCTGGATTTCTCAAGAGATTATTTGTGCATACCAGGCGCTGCACGTCAGCGGATTCGCGCACAGCGTCGAAGCCTGGCAGGGTACGGAACTGGTTGGCGGACTCTACGGCGTTGCCATCGGCGGAGCGTTCTTTGGGGAATCGATGTTCCACCGGGTCACGGATGCATCGAAGGTCGCGCTGGTTGAGCTGGTGCAGCGACTGCGGAATCGGGGGTTCACACTTCTGGATACTCAATGGACCACCGCACATTTGCGAAGATTCGGCGCACGCGATATTTCACGAGACGAGTATCTGCAGCGGCTCGGCGCGGCGTTGCAACTCGATTGCCGGTTTGACTGAATACCTCAGATCGACGTGCGGAAAACGTTCCCGACGGGGCTCGAACCTGTAACCTTTGGCTTCGGAGGCCAACGCTCTATCCAATTGAGCTACGGGAACAAAATGAGTCTGACTGGAGCATAGCTTTTCGCATCCCCACGTCAAACCGGTTCGCCGGGGGGTGGCACCAGCCGATCAGCGGGAAGGCATACGTGAAGCGATTTCAGCAATTTGCACGACTCACGATAAGATACAGCCTGCATGGTTGACGTGACGACATCCCAAACGCTTGTGCCGGAAGCCGTTGCGCAGAAGCCCGCCGCAGCAGGGGAGCAGCGCGATTCGGCAGGTCCGGCGATGATGGACGTCTGGACGCGCAGTGCCCGCAAGTATCGGGTTCGGGCCATCCTGCTTCTTTCTGTGAACTTCCTGCTTTTTTGCGGGTTGTGCGCGTTTCTCCATTGGCTGCATTTCGCGCGCGCGTTCGATTTCACATGGGAAAGTTACGTCGAACCGTTCCAATTCTGGGGACCCCAGCGACAGACATTGAACGATTTCGTGCTTTTCCCCATCAGCGTTGTGGAGAAGCCGGTTCATTCCATTGTCCTCGGCTTTCTCCTGGCCTCGCTGGTTTCGGTTCCCATTGCCATTTCGCAGTTGTATCGATTTTTCGCAGCGCTGCCTTTCCTTCTGGCAATTGTCGTATTCGGGCACCTGCCGTGGATGGCGATCACCTTGCTGGGGAGTTGCGTGCTGGCCTCGGTCCGCCCGTTTCGGCTGCGTTTTCGCTATGGTGCAGCGCTGCTTGCGCTGATCCCGGTTTTGTTTTATCTCTACTTTGCCTCGCGCGGCGACATTCACATGTCAGGCTCGTTTGTCTCGCCGGAGCAGCGGCAACTGCTTGCCGCACCCTGGGTGCTCGCGGTCCTGGTTGCGGCGCTGATGCTGGCGGTGATTCTCGGCCTCGCGCGACTGGTGGCGTATCGACCCGGTCCCATTACGCCGATCATTTCGATCATGTTCGCGACGCCGGTCGTGCTGTTTCATCAGTATGTCGGCGCGGACGAGCTGGCGTATCGTGTGCTGGCACGGGATGTGGGGCCGAAATCCCTCCGGTTTGAACCGATCCAGAGCGCGCAAGCAGATATTCGCGCGCTACTGCACCGCTGGACCGAGGCCGCCGCGGATCAGATCGATCCGGAAGGTGCCACGCTGAGCGGACTATGGGCCGGCAATCCCGAAGCGCACCAGGCGATCAAGCGACGCATTGCCTCGCGGCTCTATGCTGATTTGCTGGAGGATCGTCGCTACGCGCATGAATCATGCCGACGGTTCATCGCGGATTATCCCGAAAGCCGCCATCTGCCGGCTGTGCTGCATATGCAGGCGCGGGCGATGGACACTCGACTTGCGGAAGGGAGACTCGTTGGCGATCGGCCGGTCCGCGAGCTCTATTTCGATTTCCCTCATGTGCAGTCGGAGGAGATCTGGGACCGGCTGTTCAAGCAGTTTCCGGAATCTCCCTACGCGATTGTCGCCGCGGTGCGCGGCGCCCAGCTCCGCGCCCGTCGCGGTGAATTTGCCGAAGCGCTGCAGAAGCTGGATGCCGCCTTGGCGCATCCCGACGCATTGGCGCTGTTCCGGAAGGAGCGGGATGCGCCGACGTCGCAGCCGGCCGAAAGCCCGCAGTTCGATGTTTCGCCGTACGTAAACGAAGCGTGTGAGTTGGCGGCTCTGATTCGACAGAATGCGAACGATCCGGAGTTCGGGAATGCCCCATTGATGGCGTTGATGCGGCTCGATCCGCTCAGGCCGGAATATCGGACACAGTTGCAGCGACTGATTCAGCAATATGACAGCGCGAAGCTGCGTGATAACCTGGTTGTCGACTGGAGCATCGCGGCACACGATCCGGTTTTGCGGCTGCGTTTGCTGCGGGAATGCGTCACTTCTTTTGAAAGTTCCGATGCGTTTCCGGAGGCCGCGTACCATCTCGCGGAATTGGAAATTCTTCGGTTCGGACGCGATGCCCCGGAGATTGCGGCGCAGGGCTTGGCGCGGTTGCGGTCGCTGGATAATCAGTTTCGGCGGACGTGCTGGGGGTGGCGTTCTGGCGAGTTGCTGATTCGGGTTGCGCCGCTGACGCCGGAACCAAAGCCTGCGAAAGGAAATGTGTGAGTCGCGAGATTGTTCTGGGGATAACCGGTGCGAGCGGTGCCATCTACGGCGTGCGGCTCGCGAACCTGCTTGCACAGGCAGGCGTCAACGTTCATGTTGTCGCGACCCCGTATGGCAAACAAGTCATTCACGAAGAACTGGGAATCTCGAAGTTGAGCGATACCGCACTGAGCCCGGAGTATTTCGACCGGCTCACGCTTTACAGCCATCTCGAACTGGGCGCGCGGATATCCAGCGGATCGTTTCGGACGGACGGCATGGTGATCTGCCCGTGCAGTGCGAATACGCTCGCGGCAGTTTCTGCCGGTCTGGCTGACAACCTCGTGACGCGGGCGGCGGCCGTCACGCTCAAGGAGGGACGAAAACTGATTCTCGTGCCGCGAGAAATGCCCCTGCACACCATCGAGCTTGAGAATCTGCTTCGGCTGAGCCGCTGTGGTGCGATCATTTGTCCCGCTTGTCCGGGGTTTTATAACAAACCCCAGTCCATTGACGAGCTGGTCGACTTTGTCTGCGGCCGTATTCTCGATCTCCTGCAGGTGCCCCACGAACTTGCGATTCGCTGGAATCCGGGGGAGTAGATTGCGGAGGTTGGGCCTCCTTTTCACGCGCGCGGGTCCGCAGGCAGCCTGCGTCGATTCGAATTCTTTCCGGCGCATTCCATTGATCGACTGCCACCAGCTACTATGACGGCCATGAGATCCGCCGCTCAAACTGTCCACACCTGGGGCACGATGATCAAGTTCAGCCACTCGATCTTCGCGTTGCCGTTTGCGCTGCTCGCGACGTTTCTTGCGGCGCGTCCAGGAACACCGACTCTGACTCAGGTTGCGCTGATTGTTGGTTGTATGGTTGCCGCGCGCAGCGCAGCGATGACATTCAACCGCATTGCGGATGCGCGGATCGATGCCGCCAACCCGCGCACGGCCAACCGACCGATACCGGCTGGACAGATTTCGGCGGGTGCAGCCTGGTTGTTTTTTGCCGCGGCTTCGCTCGCGTTTTTCGCGGGCTGTGCGGGGTTCTATGTGCTTGATCAGAATCCGTGGCCGCTGCTTTTGGCAACACCCGTTCTTGCGCTGCTTCTTTTCTATTCCTATACCAAGCGTTTCACGCGCTGGTCACATGTGGTGCTGGGGCTTGG
>JBFWWY010000025.1:0-12933 GCA_050245935.1 Phycisphaerae bacterium
ATTCGAATTCAATCATTCGCTGTCCGCTCAATCGCGTTGGCGGCAGTAAGCCACAAGAGTGGCGCTTGCAATATTAAAAAAATCTTCCCGCGGCGTTCGCCATTATGCACCTTCGATCAGAACCCGCATCGCTTCCTGATACCGCGCGCTCGTTTGCGCAATCACGTGCGCCGGCAACGTCGGTGGCGGCGGCTGCTTGTTCCAATCGAGGCTGTTCAGGTAGTCACGCAGATACTGCTTGTCAAAACTCGGCGGGCTCGAATCCAGCTTCCAGCTTTCCTGCGGCCAGAAACGCGAAGAATCGGGCGTCAGGACTTCGTCGATCAGGAGAAGCTTGCCATTCAGCACGCCAAACTCAAACTTCGTGTCCGCGATGATGATGCCGTGCTTTGACGCAATCTCGCGCGCTTCCAGATAGATCGCCAGGGAACGCTCGCGCGCTTCGGTCATCCAGCTTCGGCCCTGTTCACGCGAGGCACCGAGCGACAAAGCGAACTCCGCGGCAATGTCGCATGCCCGATCGAATGAGATCGGTTCATCGTGACCAACTTCGGCTTTCGTACTCGGCGTAAACAGCGGCGTGTCGAGCTTCTGGGCTTGTCGCATTCCCGACGGCAACGAAATCCCGCTTACCGCGCCGGTTTCCTGATACTCTTTCCAACCGCCGCCAATGAGGTATCCGCGTACAACACATTCGACAGGCAGGACGCGCGTCTTCTTCGCGACCATTGCGCGACCGACGAGCTGATCGACATGGGATTCATAGCCTTCCGGCACGCGTTCGGGCGACACAACGTATTCCAGATGATGCGGTTTGCACGCCTGAAGCGTGTGGAGCCAATGTTCCGTAATTTTCGTGAGCACAACACCCTTACCGGGGATCGGCTCCTTCATCACGACGTCAAAAGCGGAGATGCGATCACTTGTGACCAGAAGCAACTTGTCGCCGAGATCGTAGAGGTCGCGAACTTTGCCGCGATGCACGAGGTTGGGAAATTCCGTTCGCGTTACGGTTGAGGTCGCGTTCATAGGGTCCAATCTAGCAATGGATGCTGTCAGTTATGGAACATTCGGCTCGTCGGAAAACGGCGTCTCAGGCGGATCGTTTGCCGGAAAATCGACGGGGACGTCCGATTCCGCCTCCGCAGCCTTGGCCTCTGCTTCCGCGGCAAGCGCTTCCTGCCGTGCCTGCTCGATGGCAAGTTCGCGGAGTTTGCGGTCCGCAGGGTTCTCAGGATTCGGACGCGCTTCGAAACTCGTGTATCCGGTGATCGATGTGATCGTTGCCACGAGACGTGTCAGCCCTTTGCGCAGCTCGATCAACGCGCGACGCTCATCGCGCGATTCCCAGAGCGCCTTGTCATGCTTCAACTGAATTCCAATCAGGCCCGCGGCACGCCGGGCGGCGTCCACAAGATCTTTGGAGTCGGGCGTCAATTGCGAATATGCGCCCGGCGTTTCCGACCAGTGCGCGACCGTTTTGCCGTCGAATTTTCTGGCAAGGTGCTTTTGATAGCGGGCAACCAGCCGCGTACACAGCGCGGGTGCTTCGTAGCGGGTAACGTACGATATTCGCGGTGCGCCGCCATCTGCGCGCATTTCGGCGCACTCAATTCGCGTATCGGCGAGCAGCTCGGCGAATTCCAGGCCGCGGTGCTTCTTGCAGAAAGCCTCGATTTTTTTGATTGATTCCTCGGGTGCGCGCCGCGCGACGCGCTGCATCGCCCGCAATGCGCTCCGGGGGTCGCGATCATCGAGCAATTCGAACGCTTCGCGAATCATCTGATCGTAATGCCAGGCCGGGGTCGGGCCGGACTCCAGATCGACTTCGGGTTCTTCCGGTAGCTCCGGCGTCTTGGACGGGACGATGCGGACCACGTCGCGCGTGGGGAAGATTTTCGTCAGACTGGCACGCGCGGAACTGTCCCAGATGCGAAACGCGATATAGCGGGCATCGCGACGCACAAGCTCACCTTCGCATTGCGATCCATCGCTCAGGTGCAGAATGTCGGCCTGAAGCGATGCGCCGCCGAGAAAGACAAGCCAAAAAATTGTCGGAAGTCGATTACGCACGGAATCTTTTACCCCGGTGGACCGCGTATAGTATAGGGCGGATGGCCGAAGCGTTTCAAACGATATTGGATCGCGCTTTACGCGTGGGACTGGTGGCTGATCGTGCGCGGTTCGACGGACTCGCCGCCGCGATCGAAGCGTGTCCCGAGTTCACGCTCGCGCGATACTGGTGCGACGCGGACGTGACCGTGGCGCGTGCGGACGCTGAGCGGAAAGGCCGTCCCGACGATGTCCTCGCAGACGGGGGGGTCGACGTCATCGTGCTGGATTGTGAGACGCGCGTCGCGGTGTCACAAAGTCTGGCCGCAATTTCGAAAGGCATCCATTGCTGGCGCTCGGCACCGCTGGGACGAAATTTCTCGGAGTCCGTTGCCGTGGCGAAAGCGGCAAGAGGTGCTTCTACCTGTTTTGCATTGGAGAGTCGCTGGGAACAGAATCGAGCCCTCGTTCGTCAAATGATTGAACGGGTAGATTCGTTCGTGCCGCTTTGCAGCGAAATCGACGTTTCCGGAAAAGGGCCGGTCCTGAGCGATTGGCGCTACGGCGCAACGGAGGCTGGCGGCGGAGTTCTGCTGCAGGATGCGTACGCGTCGCTGGAAATGTTGATCGGGCTTCGACGACTGCCCGATTCCGTGTACGCGGCAATCGGGCGCTACCGGCGACCCACGATGAGTCCGCCGCGGGAAATTGAGGATTTTGCGGATTTGAGTATGCGGTATGAGGGAGATGGTTCGGCGCACCTGCGCGCGACGTGGGACTTGAATCCGCCGGCGCGTAGTTCGCGCCATCATTCCGGCCAGCATTCGTTGCACGCGGATGAAGACCGAATCGCTGTCGTCAATGCGACGGGTGATACGTTGCATGCATCGCAGCTCCCGAAGCACGATGACGAAGCTGCCATGTTGGCTTTTGCTGCGGATATCGTCGGAAATCAGGGTCGTGACGCGCGCTGGCGCGTCATCGAACGGCATCTTGCCGTGAGTGCCGTTATTGATGCTGCATATTTGTCAGCCCGAACCTGTCATGCTGAATCGCCGCGAAAGCTGTATTCCCTTGAAGGGTGGCCGGAGCCGCGCGAGTAATGGAGACCTCTGTTTTGCGCTTCCTCGTTTTATGGTTCACAAGCCTGATTGTTTTTGCCGGATTGACTGGCTGTGCCGGAATGGGAGGGCGATCCGCGCCCACAATCTGGTTCGCCGATGAACGCGATGATGTGCAAGGCAACACGGCGCGAATTGAAGATTCATCGGTATTTTCCCGCGACACCAACGAAGTACGATTGAGCGCAGCACGAAATGAAACGATCGCGTTTCAGATTGTGCTCGCGGGAGGTGGCGCGGATTATGCGGTGTCCGCGGTGGATTTTGCGGATTTTCAGAGCAACAGCGGCAACATCGCTGCGAGCAACGTCGAAGTGCGATCGGTGGAGTTTCGCCGTGTAGATAAGTTTCCCAGTTGGTTTCCCCGACACACGGGTCAACCGACGAAGCCCATCATCGTTGCCGATCGCCTCAAGCCGCTCGGCGGAGACATTTCTCCAGGAGCGGCAAACCCGTCGAATCATGTGTTGTGGGTCGATCTACACGTTCCGAGCAGTGCCACCGCAGGACAGTACACAAGTGTGTTTGAATTGAAGCGCGGCGCAAAGGACGAAGTTTTCGCGCGATTTCCCGTTCGTCTCACAGTGTATCCCGTGACGTTGCCGGCTGCGCCTTCGCTGCCGGTCGTGACGCTGGTCGATCCGCGCGATCTGCTGCAGACAAAGTTGGATTGGCCGCACGAAACTGCGGAAGAAACACGGCTGCTGCCGAGCGAGCCGTCGCATAAGCCGGCCATCGCGCTGGTCAACGAACAGATGAAGCTGTTGCACGAACACGGTTTGCAGCCGGCTTTGTGGGCTTCTTTCCCGAAGTATGCGGACGAGGCCGAAGGTAATGTTGCCGTTGACTGGAACGACTACGACGCGCTGGTGCGCGGCTGGATTGACGGGAGCGCGTACGACGACGGGGTCGGCGCTTCGGTATGGCCCGTGCCCGCGAACATCAACCATCCGCTCGTCGATCGTTACAACGGCTATGAATCCGCGCGGTATGCCCGGGCATTGTCGCGCTATCTGCGGCAATGCGAAGCGCATTTCAAAGAGCGCGGCTGGCACGCGAAGGCAGTTGCATGTCCGTTGCCGCTTCAGAGTCTTGACGAAGAGGCGGTCGCGGCGATTACCCGGCTGACCGGAATCGTCAAGCAAAGCGAAATCAGCATGCCGCTCGCGGCGTATGCGTCAGCGGAATCGCCGCGCTCGCTCGGCTTGAATCAGGTGCCGAATTATGACTTTGATGACGTCGGGATGTGGGTCGCGCCCGCGAAATGGCAGCAGCCGGACGTCATCGAGCAACAACGTGCGCTGGGCGCGGAAACCTGGATGATCCCGGATGAGCCCCCATTCTCGGGTTCGCTGCACGCGGCAGCGCCGCCCGTCGATGCGCAGGTGATTCCGTGGATCGCGTATTTATATGATCTCGACGGAATCTGGCTGACCGAGGGAATCGAAGCGACAAAGTCGAGCAATCAGCATGCGCCGCTCGTGTTGCCCGGCAACGCGGCATTCGGCCCGGACTCGTTGTCGGCGTCACTGCGACTGAAGCGGCTGCGGCGCGGGCTGCAGGATTATGAGATGCTGCGGCTGCTCGAGGGCAACGGCAAAGCCTTGCTCGCGAAAACCACTGCCAAGCAGCTAGTGCGCTGGGCACTCGCGGATGCATGTCTGGAAAATCTGATTTCGACGAAGGAAACCGGCTGGCCGCTTGACCCGGACGCGCTGCGGTTGGCGCGGATGCTGGTGCTGCGCGAGCTTTCCGGGGATTTTGAAAAGAATCTCCCGGCGCGCGAAGAGGAGAACGCTGCGTGGGCGCGGCTCATGGCGCAGTCGCAACGCGTACGTCCCGAAGTGCGCGGTGTTCGAGTAACCCAAAACGAGGAAGGACTGCGGGCGACGGTGTTTACCGGCGTGACCAACGGTTTGCCGCGTGATGTGCTGGGGACGTGGTCGCTGCCTTCGGCACCAGTCGGCTGGAGCCTGACGTCTGATGTTGAGGTGGAGATCGGCGCGAACGAGCGGCGATTGGCAAGTTTTGATCTCGCGCTCGATCAATTCGTGTTCAATACGGAAGGCGTCTACCCCTTCGATCTGCAGTTCCGCACGAATGATGCCATCAACCCGGTTTCGACGGAGATCCCCGCGCGGCTTGCGATTGTCGCGTGCCCGCGCGTCGCGGAGCCGCCGACGATCGACGGCAAGCTCGACGACTGGAAACTGGCGACGAACAACGCGGTAGGTGACTTTCAACTAGTCCGCCTCGCGGACAGCGGCGTATCGCAGCCGAAGAACGAGACACGAGCGTTTTTCGCAATGGATGACCAGAATCTGTACATCTCGGTGCGCTGTGCGAAGAACATTGGTGAACAACTGATCTGGCGCAGCGACAATGAAATCGAAGTCGAAGGCGGCATTCCCTGGGGACAGGACGTTGTGGAAGTATTGCTCGATCCGCGCGGCGTCGCGGAAGGCGGCAGTTCGGATATCTATTGTCTGCAGGTCAAGCCGAACGGGTTGTTGATCGCACGTAAAGGGTGCCGGACGAATCCGCCGACGGGGACGTCGGTGGATTGGAATTGTGCGGCGCGCGTGGCGGCAGAGCGCGGCGACAACGCGTGGACAGTAGAGATGTCGATTCCGCTCGAGGCGTTCGGCGGGGCCGGGGACGACAAGAATATCTGGGGTTGCAACATCACGCGGCTCGATGCGGGGAACGGAGAATATTCGACGTGGTCGGGCGCAACGTCGACGGCGTATCTGCCGCTTTCGCTGGGGAATCTGGTACTGCTGCGGCCGTAATGTTCCGCGTGTCGCGGGACGGCATGCAGGGCGGATTCCACGGTCATCTCAAAGGGGGATCGTCGGACTCGGAGGTCGGACGCTGCGGTTCACATCTGAAACGCTGCGCGCATTTTGTGGGCATGTGGCTTATACTCCGCGGCTGGTGCGGTTGTGCATGGAGGCCCCTCGCTTGGCGCGAGGGGTTCTGTCGTCCTATTTCGCGGCGCGATCCGATTTCTCCGTCAGTATTGAAAGATTGTTGAATGAATCGATTGCAGGAACGCTTTGATTCGCTTGCAGCGGCGCAACGGAAGTTTGTGCTGCCGTACATCACGGCGGGGTATCCGGATGTCGGCGCAACAATCGAGCTCTTGGAGCAACTCGATCACGACCACATCGGCGCGGTCGAGCTGGGGATTCCGTTTTCCGATCCGATCGCAGACGGGCCGGTAATTCAGACATCGTTCTACCGTGCGCTGGAAAGCGGCTATACGAATCGCAAGTTGTTCGATGCGCTCGCCAAGCGGCGCGCGGAGATCGCTGTGCCGCTGATCGCGATGGTCAGCTATTCGATCGTCGCGCGGCGCGGCTGTGAATCGTTTGTCGAAGCGGCGGTGGCAGCGGGTATCGACGGCTTCATTGTTCCCGATCTTTCGCTGGAAGAGGCAAGCGAGTTCGCGACGATCTGCTGCGACCGAAAAGCGACGTTTGCAATGCTCGTTGCCCCGAATACGAGCACCGCGCGGCGGGAGCGCATCGCGGCGCTGTCGACGCCGTTTGTGTATTACCAGGCGGTAGCAGGGATCACGGGCGAGCGGGCGGCGCTACCGGACGACCTTGTGACAAATATCGAATCACTACGCGGCAGTGCGAAAAAACCGGTGTGCGTCGGGTTTGGGATCGCAAAGCCGGAGCAGGCGCGCGAGGTGTGTCGGGTCGCGGACGGCGTGATCGTCGGCAGTGCGATCGTGCGGCGGATGAACGAATCGGTAGAGCGCGGCGACAGCGAAGGGCGGATGATCGACGGCGTGACGCGATTTGTGAATGAGTTGGCGGATGCGGTAGGGATGGGCTGACGTCAAATGCGATTACACTGGCGGGCAAGCCGCCAGTGGCACCCGGCACCCGGCACCCGGCACCCGGCACCCGGCACCCGGCACCCGGCACCCGGCACCCGAAACCCGGCACCCGAAACCCGGCACCCGGTACCCGAAACCCAGCCCGGAACATCGAAGGGCGGGTGGGTTTGGTGTGATGAGCGTATGCCGGAATTCTACGTCCGGCACGGAGGCCGGACGCTACTCAGACAGTTATTGGTTGATGCTGGGATAGCCTTGCGCGACGAGAAATTTGTCGATGGCATCCCAGGCTGGTTCGTAGTGACGATGGCCCGCGTCGGTCTCGGCAAACGTCGCGTCGCGGGCGGCGGCGGCGAGTTTCTTGCTCTGGCTCATGGGAATGATCCAGTCGCTATTCCCGTGCACGACGAGCATCGGTGCGTCGATGTCGCCGACGATGAGATCGGAGCGAAACGGCTGACTGCACAGGAAAGACGGCACGCCGAGGCGGGGGAACAGGCTCTTGAGCGAGTAAAAGGTCGATTCGAGAATGAGCGCCGCGGGTTTTTTCTCCGGCGAAATGCCGATCGCAATGCCGCCGCCGACGGAATTTCCGTGGAAGATGATTTTTTCAGCGTCTACTTCAGGACGCGCAACGAGCCAGTCGTAAAACCATTTCGCATCGCTGATCAAGGCCTCCTGATTCGGCGACCCGGTCGCGCGCCCGTAGCCGCGGTACTCAATCGCAAAGAAAGAGTAGCCGGCGTTTGCGTACGGCACGCTGATGCGCCAATCGGAATCGACGACGTGGTTGTTGCCGTGAAAGAAGAGAATCGCCGGGCCGGGATTGTTGGCGGTGCGGTCCTTGCCCGCAAGAAACCAACCCTCGACACGCACGTCAGGCTCGGGCTCGTACCAGACCTGCTCGACGCGCGGATCGTTCGGCGTCGCACCCTGATCGAAGCCGTGATAGGCACCCATGAAGATGAAAAAATTCTGCCCGGCCCAGACGAGCAGCATCCAACAGAGGTAGGCGATGCCGAGGCCGATGAGCCAGAATTTGATACGGCGGCGCTTCGGGCGCGTTTGTGATTCAGTCGGCGTCGCCGATTCCGGGTTTGGTTGATCATTCATATCGGCGTATTTTTACACGAATTAGGTAAGCGGTCACAGCTTTTCGCGCTTTCGAAGCGGGTCTTTGCTGCAGGTTGAACTCAGGCTTTTCGCAACGCGGGGGAGGGAGTACGCGTGCGGTGTTCAAAAACCGGACGCGCCTACACATTCGGCTCGGCAGGAGCCTCGGACTCCCGCGAAAAAATTGTTGTGAACCATTTCCCTTCCAGGAACGCTCGGCAGGAGCCTCGGTCTCCCGATTGCAAATTGCTACCGTCGGCGCTTCGCTGGGCGGCGGCGTTGACTTTTGGGTTTCCAATCTTCGCCGTCGTCGTTGGCTGCTGATTTGCCCCGCTTGCCGCCGCGCGTCGGGCGGGCTTCGGCGGCGGCGACTTTGAGCTCCGGCGAATCTTTGAGTTTTTTGACGTGGTCGCGAAGGGCCGCCGCTTTCTCAAAGTCGAGCTCTTTGGCGGCGTCGAGCATTTCTTCCTCAAGCTGTGCGATGAGTTCGTCGCGATCGTACTCGCCTTCGTCGGCCTTCACGGCTTCGCGCACCCGCCGCATCGCCGAGACTTCCGTCAGCAGGCCGTCGCGAATCGCTTTCTTCACCGTGTCCGGCGTGATGCCGTGCTCTTTGTTGTAGGCGAGCTGAATTTCGCGGCGACGGTTGGTCTCGTCCATCGCGCGCTGCATCGAGTCGGTCACTTTGTCGCCGTAGAGAATGACGCGCGAATTGATATTTCGTGCGCACCGACCGATCATCTGAATTAAGCTCGTCTCGCTGCGGAGGAAGCCCTCCTTGTCGGCGTCGAGAATCGCAACGAGCGAAACTTCGGGCAGGTCGAGTCCTTCGCGAAGCAGGTTGACGCCGATCAGAACGTCGAACTTCCCGAGCCGCAACTCGCGCAGAATCTCGACGCGTTCAAGCGTGTCGACTTCGCTGTGCAGATACTGCGAGCGCATGCCGGCTTGCTGGCAATAGGACGCGAGATCTTCGGCGAGTCGTTTGGTCAGCGTCGTGACCAAGACGCGTTCACCGGCCGCCGCCCGCTGCTTGATCTGGTCGAGCAAATGCGGCACCTGTCCGCTCGCGGGCAGCACGTCGATTTCGGGATCGACGAGGCCGGTGGGGCGGATGACCTGTTCGACGATTTCGCCGCCGCTGCGTTCGAGCTCGAACGGTCCCGGCGTCGCGGAAACGAACAGCACGTTCTTCCACATCGATTCGAATTCTTCGAATTTCATCGGCCGGTTATCGAGACAACTCGGCAAACGAAAACCATGTTCGACCAGCACGGTCTTCCGCGCGCGATCGCCGTTATACATCGCACCGATCTGCGGAACGGAGGCGTGAGACTCGTCGATGATGAGCAGGAAGTCGTCGGGAAAATAGTCGACGAGGGTGTAAGGCTTCGAGCCCGGTTCGGATTGATTGAGATGGCGCGTATAGTTCTCGATGCCGCTGCAAAAGCCGACTTCGAGCATCATTTCGATGTCGTATTTCGTCCGCGCGAGGAGGCGCTGTGCTTCGAGCAATTTCCCATGATGACGCAGTTGCATGACGCGTTCGTCGAGTTCGGCGCGAATATCTGCGACGGCTTTTTCGAGCCGCTCTTCCGGCATGACATAGTGCACCGCGGGATAGACGAACACTTCGGAACGGTTTTCGATCGTCTCGCCGGAAAGCGGGTTGATGTAGGCGATTTTTTCAATCTCGTCGCCGAAGAGTTCGATGCGGATGCCGAATTCCTCTTCGGCGGGGTGCAGTTCGATGACGTCGCCGCGGACGCGGAATCCGCCGCGCTTGAGCTCGAGATTGCTGCGATCATATTGCAGCCGGACGAACTTCTTGAGCAATTCATCCCGATCGACAGTTGTGCCGACGCGCAGCGAAATCACGCTGGCCTTGTATTCGTCCGGCGAACCGAGGCCGAAGATGCAGGACACGCTGGCGACGACGATCGCGTCGCGCCGTGAAATGACGGAACTTGTCGCCGCAAGCCGCAAACGATCAAGATCGTCGTTGCGCGAGCTGTCTTTCTCGATGTAGATGTCGCGCTGCGGGATATACGCTTCAGGCTGGTAGTAGTCGTAGTAGCTGACGAAGAAGTTCACTGCGTTTTCGGGGAACAGCTCGCGGAATTCTTCGAAAAGCTGGGCGGCAAGCGTCTTGTTGTGCGACATGATCAGCGTCGGCTTGCCGAGCCGTGCGATCGTGTGCGCCATGGTGAAGGTCTTGCCGGAGCCGGTGACGCCGAGCAGGGTCTGATAGCGCTGTCCGTTCTGGAAGCCGGAGACGATTTTGTCGATGGCCTGCGGCTGGTCGCCGGCGGGTTCGAACTCGCTGACAACGCGAAAGTCGGTCATTTGGTGTTAAGGTCCTGTTGCACTTCCGCGTAGAGTTTATCGAATCGCTGCTTCCAGAGTTTGCCGCCCATTTCAGGGTACCAGACACGCTCCGTTCGGATGGCCTTTTCTACGTCTTCCGCCTTACCGAGGCGAAACGCAAGCGCCAGCCAATGATAGCGCGCCTCCCAGTAGACGTCCGGCGCGACGCTGCGAAGCTGATCATCGCGAAGGAACGCGGCCCACGCGGCCTGCGCCGCTTCGATGTCTTTCCACGACGGGCTGTCGTTGAGGGATGCGGTTTTCAGGCGCGCGTCGAGACGACGGACCGGGCCGCTGTCGGCGTTGCTCTGCAGCAGGGGGGCAAGCGTGGTTCGCGCTTCGGCGAAGTTCTCCGCAGCATAGAGCATTTGTGCTTTCATAAGACGGACCTGGGCCAATCGTGCTGCGTCGGCTCCACTTTGCTTACTGAGACTTTGCTCCAATTGCTGCAGGGTCGCGAGCGCACGCTTTGCGAGTGTCGCAGCGGCTTCGTTGTCGCCTGTGCTTCGAAGTTGATTGACCTCTTCACTCATCCCGTCGGCGAGTTCGGCGATGAGCGAGGTGGCGGATTCCGGCGGCAATGAGGCAACGATTGATGAAACCAGCGCATTGGCTTCATCAAATTTCCGCGCGCGGCGCAACGCGCGAATCCGCAAAGAAAGTAATCGTGGCAACAGATGTTCGTTTTCGCCGGCTTTGGTAACAGAGTCCAGCAACTGCAGCGCACCGGTAGTGTCGTTGACGAGCGGGTCCACGAGCAGTTCAGCGGCATGGAGTCGGGCTTCTGCCGCGAAACGAAGAATCGAAGCGGCTTCAGACGCACCAGCGGCGCGACGTGCTGCGCTCTCCGCATATTCCGCCAGCAGGCGTGATGCTTCCACCAGCCGCGCACGGACTTCGCCGGCGGGTAGTTCATCGGCACCCGACTGGGCGAACAATTTCGAGCAAAGCACCTGACGAAACCTCGCCTCTTCGGCACGCGGGCTGGGAGAAGCGATTTCGCCGTATGCTTTGGCGGCTTGCGCAAACTGTCCCGAACGCTCCAGTGAAGCGGCGCGCAGCCAGCGCATGTCGTCCATGTCGGCGTGCGCGGGGAAGCGCATCTGTATCTTTCCGAGAAAGTCGGCGAGTTCGACGAAATCCTCGCGTTCGCGCGACTGCTCCGCTTTTCGACCGAGCAGTTGGTACGCGTACTTCGCCGCCTGCGCCGTTTCTTCGCCGATTTCACCTGATAACGCGACGTCCTGGAAAATTTCAGCGGCCTGATCGGTATTGCCGAGCGCATACTCGCAGCGACCAAGCTCGACGCGAAGCGGGACATGGAGATCACGCGTGACTTGCGGCATCGCGAGCGCGACGCGGATCCGTTCTGCGGCACCGGCAGCGTCGTTGCGATCGAGCAGGATACGTGCAGCAACAAGCAACTCCGGAGGTGAAAGATTTCGTGGATTCGCATCGGGGTCAACACTCTGACGGAGATAGAGTTGCACAATCTGGGGCCAGCGCCCGCCGCGGCTGGACAGCTTATCCATCTCCGCAATCGCTCGAATTCGTGCGGCCTGCGCTCGCACGATACTCCCTGCACGGCGGGCGATCTCAGCTTCGATAAAGTAACTGTTCGCGTACCGGAGATCGGCGAGATTCTTGAAGAACGTCGGTGCGTCCTGTGCATTCTGCGTTGCGAGGGTTCGAATCGGTTCAAGCGTCGCGCGGGCCTCGTCGAACTTTTCGTTTTCAATCTGACATCGCGCGAGCTCGTTCCGTGCCTGTGCGGAGATTCGTGCATCTTTGGATTCGCGCAGCACGCGATTGAATTCGAGAACGGCGTCCTCGAAGCTGCCTTGTGCACACTTGGACATGCCCAGCCCGATACGACATTGCAAGGCGCTCTCTCCGGTGAAACCGGCATTCAGCAGATTTGCGAATGCCGCTTCCGCAGAGCGAAACTTCAATCGCGCGAGCTCCTTGGCAGTCGCGGGCTGCAACATCCCGATGTAAAGCTGCGTCCATGCGAGATTGAACTGGCCGTCCATCGTCGTACGCTGGAGATCATCAAAGATTCCGGCAATCTGAAACTCTTCGCCGCGATCCGCGCGCTGCTCGTACAGTGGCATGGCAAGTTTGAGCGCCGACCGATACTGCGACTCGGCGCGGTCGAGCAGATCCAGCAATGCTGTGCGCTCGACACCAGCACCGCCTTGCAGATCGTACTGATCCAGCAAGGGTGACGCCTGCTTGCCTAACAGAAGATTGCCGTAGGCGAGGTGCGCATGGGCCAGCGTCGCCGCGCCCGCCGCACCGGACGGAACCGCACCGCCTTCTTTGGTCAGCATCTCGATCCACATCTCGTGACGTCGCTGCGCGCGCGAGAATGCTTGTGTGCGATCGGTGCCGCTCGTGCGCGCCGCCTGATTGGCATAGGCCTGC
>JBFWWY010000026.1:0-12890 GCA_050245935.1 Phycisphaerae bacterium
GTCGCGACCGGGCTGTACCGCAGGGAAAAAGATTGGATTTACAAACTCATCCCGGTGAGCGTCGGCCTGTTTTTCGCCGGCGTTGCGTTCATGTACACGTTCGTGCTCCTGGTGAGTCTCAATTTTCTCATCGGCTTCACGAGCTGGTTTCCGCTGCCCGATCCGAGCCCCACCGCGCTGGAACGCGCGATGCTCCACGATCCCGAGATCAACATTCCCGCTTCGCAACCTGCGGCGTCGCAGCCCGCAGTCGTGCCGCTCGTAGGGCGCGACCCGGTGGCGCCGCCGGTGGGGAGTCTGTGGTTCAACGCGATCGATCGCACGCTGAAAGTGCAGGGGGTGGAGGGGACGTTCGTGCTGCCGATGCAGCGTGCGGATCAGCGCTCGATGATCACGACGCACTTCAAAATCGGCGAATATCTCACATTCGTGCTGGTGATGACGGTGGCGTTCGGCCTCGCGTTCCAGATTCCGCTGGTGGTGGTGTTTCTCGTGCGGACGGGCATCGTGCCGTCGAAGACGCTGTCGCAGTATCGCAAGGTCGTGATTCTTTTGATCGTCATCATCGCGGGCATGATCGCGCCGCCGGATCTGCTGAGTCATATTCTGCTGTCGGGGCCGATGATTCTGTTGTTTGAGATTGGGTTGTATTTTGCGAAGCGGGGGGAGCGGCGCACCGCTTACGAATAGTCCAAACGGACCGCATGAAAGCCGGTCCTCCCACTTTCATGCGATTGACCCGCTGAGAGCCGGTCCCCCACTTTCAGACTGACCCGCTGAGAGCCGGTCCCCCACTTTCAGACTGACCGGCTGAGAGCGGGTCCTCCACTTTCAGACAGACCGGCGGTGAGCGGGTCCCCCACTTTCGGACATGCCGGGCTGAGCGATTATTCGCTACAATGGACGCGAATTTTGCACAGGCGAGGACGCCTGTGCCCCAATGATGACACTCGAAGCAGACGAAACCGCTTGTGTCACTCAGGATGATGTTCCATGCAGGCAAAGATGCCTGTGCTACAAATTGATGTTTCTCGTTCGGAGCCTTGCTCATGCCGATGCAACCTGTCGGGCCGCTGTTTCGGCCGCCGCGACATTCCAATACCCGCGTTGTCGTCACCGGTCAGGTCGGCGTCGATAAAAAGCCGTTCCTCGAAAAGCTCGCGAAACTCGCCGAGTCGCGCGGGCACCGCTGCAAGCTGTTCCACATCGGGGATCGCATGTACGCCGAAGCGCCGGACGTCCGGCCGGGCCGGATTCTCGATCTCCCGCTGGCGCGGCTGAACGGGCTGCGTCGCAGTGTGATGAAAGACGTCATCACGAGCGTCGAAGGGCCGGAGACGATGATCGTCAATACGCATGCCGTCTTTCGCTGGAAACACGGGTTGTTTCCCGCGTTCGATCATGATCAGATGGCGGCGCTCGACGCGGATCTGTACATCACACTCGTGGATAACGTCGACGCTGTGCACGAACGGCTCAGTCGCGATCACGATATTCGCCACACGCTGAAGGACATCATGGTCTGGCGCGAGGAAGAGATGCTCGCGACGGAGATTCTCGCGAACAGCATTCGCGGGCACGGGCAGTTTTACGTCTTTGCGCGCGGCATCGAGGACAATACGCTCGAAAGCCTCTTTCGGCTGATCTTCAAGCCGGACACGAAGCGGGTGTATCCGAGCTTCCCGATGACGCACGTGATGGACATGCCCGACACGCTGGCGGAAATCGATGCGTTTCGCGCGGCATTGGCAGATCATTTCATCACGTTCGATCCCGGCGATCTTGATGAGAAACGCATGCTCTTTGAAGCTGGAGCCGCGACACAGCGCGGCGACGACGGTTTCGATATCGAGGTCAACGGCCGCACAATCCGCTTCAATTCGCACGACGTCACCAGCATCGCGCGCGACATCGATGCGCAGATTTACGCACGCGATTTCAAACTGATTGATCAATCGGACATGATCGTCAGCCTCATTCCCGAGTTGCCGAACGGCAAGCCGGGGCTGTCGTCGGGCGTGGAGCGTGAACTGCAACACGCATGGGAGACGACGAAAGAGGTGTACGTCGTCTGGTCGCCGAAAGCGGAGCCGAGCCCGTTCATCACGGAAACCGCGACGCGGGTGTTCAAGAACACCGAGGAAGCGCTCCAGTTTTTCCAGCAAAAGGGCTATATCGGCGAATATCAGAAGCCGCTGTTCAAGGTAACGGAAGCGCGCGAGCGGGGGCGGTTTGGGTAAGGGAGGCCCCGCGTCCATGCCTGAAAGAATTTCTTTCCACCGCGGGCAAATCACCCGCGTTACGTTTTGAGGCGTTTCCGTTTTTTAGGTGCGTGCAAAGCGGACCTCGAATCGTTCAGAACTTTTGGCCTTCAGCGCCGTCCACTTGAGCGCGCTTTCCGCTGCAATTTTTCAATTTGCTCCTCCAGTCATCGTCATCACCCATTCTTGAACTTCTTCGCAAGCCCCGCAACCACAGCCACTTACAGATAATTCGCCACCGCCGTGAGAATTCCGCCTCCCGGCGCGCCAATTACGCGCGTGGCAATCGCTTTGCCGCGCACTGTGAGAATCTGAACTTCGATAAACGAATTCATTTTGTGGCAGGAGAATGTCGTATGTTGGAAAAAAGGCGGGCCTGGCGACTGATTCGATGGGTATCCTGCTCGGCTGCACTTGCGTGCGCCGTCGGTTGTCCACCCATGAACGGAAACAACAACGGAAACGACAACGCGAACCAAAATGACAACGGAAACGCAAACCTGAACGACAACGCTGCCGGACCGTTTCCGACCGAAACGCGCTCGACAAACATTGCCCTGACACGCGACGACCGAACGGCACTTGTCGTAAATCGTGAGGCGCACAGCGTCTCGCTGATTGCAGTCAGAGACGGCGCGGGGGCCGACATTCGCGAAAAGCTGATTGAGATTGGCGTGGGATTTGAACCGCACTCGGTCGCGATCGGTCCGAATGATGATGTTGCCTACGTGACCAATACCGTTAGCGGAACCGTCTCAGTTATCCAGTTGAAGGGAGAGAATGCGTTTCGCGTGATCGATACGATTCCGGTCGGAACAGAACCCCGGGGCTGTGCCTTAACGCCGAACGGCCGGCGTCTCTTTGTTGCCAACCACACCAATCGAACGGTGACGGTCATCGACACTGAAACGCGCGACGTGGTCGCGACGATCCCGGTCCCGGGATTTCCGCAGGCGGTTGCCATTACAAATGATGGCGACGGCCAGGACGCAGATGAAACCGTCTTCGTCACGGAGTTTTTTGCACAGTTGCGGGCCGGCGGCGCAGAAGCGTTTGACGACGGCAAGGAAGCATTTGTCGACGCCATTCGAGTTAACGATCTCAATGCATCCCCTACACGGATTTCGCTGTCGCCGATTGAAGATGTCGGCTTTACGTCGGATCGTGCGCTTTTCTGTCAGCAACTGAATGCAGCGGCGGTGTTCGATACCTATTGCCCCGATCCCACGATTGTTGATGCTGGAGACGACGTCATCGCAAATGATCCGCAGGGGGCTTTTCCCAATCAGCTTTGGTCGGCATTGATACGCAAAAATCGTCTTTTCCTGCCCAATATTGGTGCGGGGCCGGAGCCGGTCATCCGGTTCAACGTGAACGTGCAATCACTCGTGCACGTCGTCGACGTGGAAGCGCTGGAAGAAATTCCTTCCGCACACGTCAACATCAATGAGCAGATTAAGGATGAAGTTCAACCCGACGAAGACGTGGCGAACACCGTGCTGACGCGATTGTTCGGTGGTGATCTGGTCGCCATCGATGCCGACGCCTCGGCCGGCACGTTCGTGTTGCTGTCGCGCGGGGGTAATTACGCGATGCGCGCCACACTCGATGCGAATGATCGATTGGATATTGCCGCACCGAATGTAGTTCGCTTCCAAACCGGCAACATTCCCACGGGGATCGTGGTCAGCAGCGACGGGAAGCGTTGCTATACGAACAACGATGTGGGATTTTCCGTCACCGCGATCAATCTCGAAACCAATACGGTGCTGGAACGGGACATTCCATCTGCAGAGCCCCCCGCACCGGGCACGTTCGAGCACGGCGTTCTGGTCGGCAAGCTCGCATTTTTCACCGCGCTCGGCACACCGGATAATGGCGTGTTTGAAACGCCGCTGCGAGACATCGTGCCCTTGCGTGATCGCGGGAAAGCCTCGGACAACGCATGGAGCTCGTGTACGTCCTGTCACCCGAACGGACTCGCGGACGGAGTGACCTGGATATTTGCCACAGGGCCGCGACAAACCATTCCGTTGGACGCGTTTTTTGCAAAAGACAATCCAAACGACCAGCGTATCAGCAACTGGAACGCGGTCCGCAGCGGCGTTACGGATTTCAACAATAACTCGCGAAACGTTCAAGGCGGGATCGGCTTCGCAGGCGACCCGCCCAATCCGGACATTTACAATCACGGCATCAATCAAGGGGCCAGCGACGCCCTGGATGCCCAGACCCTCTGGGTGCAGACGGTCCGACCGCCGATCATGCCCGAGGCCGAGGATTCCGCCGCCGAAAACCGCGGCCGCGATGTTTTCGTACAGAATTGCGCGAGCTGTCACGGCGGCGCGAAGTGGACAAAGAGCCAGATTATTTATGCCGACAATCCGGCATTCGACGCGGATCCGCTGGCGGCAATGAATCCCGGCGTGCCGCGCGATCCCGGCATCATCAATGCCGGCGCCCAGGTTCGCGCGTACGTCGTGGACGGACAGACGCTGAACTTCATTGAAGACGTGGGAACCTTTGATCCGAACGACCCCATCGAAATGCGCAATAATGCAATCCTTGCGCTCGGCGGGATTGGATTTAACGTGCCCTCGTTGCTCGGCGTCGCTTACCATGCTCCGTATCTGCACAGCGGCCAAGCGCAAACACTTGAGGACGTGTTCGACCTTCACGGCGTTCTCGGCGGCGGCACCATCGCCGATGCCCTGAGCAGTCAACAACTGGCAGATCTTCTGGAGTTTTTGAAGACCATCGACGGCGCGACTGTGCCTCCGCCGAATGAGACCGACGAATTCCGCGCGGCAATTGGGGGCTAAGCCCCGTCACGTGCCGGGAAACCGCAGGCGGGCAACATTGTTGCCCGCTTTCTTATCTTCTCGGACTTGCTTGTGCGGCCCCCCTTTGCATCCGAAAGCACTATTACCGGTCCTTTGACTTTCGTCCGATTCCGCTTTACCTGCCTGGGCCGTTTCCCCTAGCATAGAGGTTCTCGCGACGGTATCGATGCGCGCCGTCGTGGGGGGCGAGGGAGCCGGACTGCGCTGATCGCGCGGGATGGAAAGAAGCACCCTCAACACTGTAAGCGTTTGCATGTGACAGCAGGGAGCGGTGCCGCCGGCATTGTGCCGTGCGATGAACTCGTCTCCCGTTGTACGAATCAAGTCTTTCCAATCGACGGAGGTAAGAGGCCCATGAGGCGGACATTTCTGACAGCGGTCGCGATGTGCAGTTGCATCAGTGCGACTTTCGCGCAGCCGGTGATCGACGGCTCGCTCGATACGATTTACTGCGACGCGCTGGCCGTGCAGGACACGCAGACGGGATTTGGAAACGCCAGCAACGGCATGATCGCGAACGCGAACGGCTCCGAACTCGACAATGCCTACGCGACGATCATCGGCGGAACGTTGTATCTCTTCATCGGCGGCAACCTTGAAGGCAACGGCAACGACCTCGAGATTTTCTTTGATACAAGAGCCGGCGGGCAGAACCGCTTGCTGCAAAACAACCCGATGGTCGACACCAACAACGCGCTCATCCGAATGGGCGACAACGGGACGGGAAACGGCCTGTCGTTTGATCCCGGCTTCACCGCGGATTTTTACATTACGTTTCAGGTTTCAAACCCCGGCGCGGGCCACATGGTATTTGTGAACTACGCCGAACTCGCGGACGGCGCAAACCCCGGTGTCGGCTTTTTCGTCGGCTCCGGCGGTGCGGCGAATACCACCATGGGCGGCATGCTCAGCGGCGGTGACGTCGGCGCTCCTGCGATTCTCGCGACCATCAACAACAGCAACGTCGCGGGTGTCAGCGGCGGATTTGGCGTCGAGTTTGATGGCGGTGCCAATGTTGCCACCGGCATTGAGCTCGCGATTCCGCTCTCCGCGCTCGGCAACCCGGCGGCCGACATTCGCGTGACGGCATTCGTCAACGGTGCCCAGCATGACTTTTTGTCCAACCAGTCGCTGGCACCGCAGTTCGGCGGCACCGGCAACAATCTCGGCGAGCCGCGCAACGTGAATTTCGCGAACATCAGCTTCGACCAGTTCTTCACGATTCCGTTGATGCAGGATGCCTGCGGGGCCTGCTGCTTTGGCACCGACTGTGTCGTGACGGATGCGCTGGACTGCATGAACGGCGGAACGTACCTCGGCGATAACGCGAGCTGCGTGGGCAACCCGTGTGATCAGAACGCCTCCGGCGCTTGCTGCGTCGGCGCGGCCTGCACCGAAGAAACGCTCGGCGACTGCAATCTGCTCGGCGGGTTCTACATCGGCGATGACTCCGTCTGCGGCACGTTCCCGTGCCAGAGCGTGGGCGCATGCTGCATGGGTGATTCTTGCACGGTCCTGATGGAAGAAGATTGCATGAACATGGAAGGCGACTTCCTTGGCGGCGGCACGACCTGTGTCGATCTGCCGTGTGCAACCGGCTCCTGCTGCATCGGCGTTCTCGGCGATCTTTGCGTCGAAACCCGAGAAGAAGACTGCATCGCGATGGACGGCCGCTATGCCGGCGATGGCTCGGACTGCATTTCCAATCCGTGCGTGACCGGTGCCTGCTGCGTTCCCTGCGGCGCTTGCGAAATCGTTACGGGCATGGATATTTGCGTCAATGTTCTGAACGGCACCTACAACGGCGATGGATCCAATTGCGGCTCGGGCCCCTGCGGACCGGTACCCGGCGGGCCTGCGGTAAACGGCTTCTGTGAAAGTTCGTACGGGGCTGCATTGGCGGTACAGGATACACAGACGCAGTTCGGCGATTCGAATCTGGGCCAGGTGGATTTCGCAAACGGCAGCGAGCTTGATTCGTTGTCCGCGCAAGTTGTCGATGGAAAGCTTTACCTGTGCTTCGCCGGAAACGTTGAAACGAACTTCAACAAATTCGAGCTGTTCTTCGATACGCGGGAAGGCGGCCAGAACACGATCGGCTCCATGAATCCGGATGTCGATTTCGGCGCGTTGCAGCGCCTTGGCGATGACGGAACCGGAAACGGCTTCACGTTCGACGCCGGATTTGATGCCGACTTCTATCTGACATTCGGCATGGGCGGCACCGCACCCGCGATCTTCGCCAATTATGTTGAAATGTTTATTGACGAAATGAATCCGGGCACGGGTCTGTTCCTCGGCGAAGGCCGCCCCGCGAACAAATCCAACAACGGCCTCCTCGATCGAAATGCCGGCGGCAACAATCCTTTCGGCATTCGCATCACCGTGGACAACTCCAACACCGCCGGCGTCTCGGGCGGCGACATGATGGGCGACGGTTCCGGCGTGAACACCGGCATCGAAATCTGCGTCCCGCTCTCCGCCATTGGTGACCCGAAGGGAGATTTCAAGATCACGGCGTTCATTAACGGCCAGGGACACGATTTCTCGTCCAATCAGTATCTTGCCGGTCTGGGCGGCGGCGGAAATCTTGCCGATCCACGCAATGTTGACCTCAGCGCGATTCCCGGCGATCAGTGCATCACCATTTCTCAGAGCGGCGGCTGCAACGGCGTTTGCGCCGACGCCAACTGCGATGGCGTGGTAACCGTGTCGGATATCGGCTTCTTCGTCACGGCGGTCGCGCAGGGAGAAGCGGCGTGGAACGCGGCGTTCCCGGGAGGCAGTGCTTCCTGCGGATATTGTGTTAACGACACCAATGGTGACGGCTTCGTCACGGTTTCGGATATCGGTCCGTTCGTCAATGCGGTAACGAGCGGCGGCTGTCAGTAGTAGGTTTGAAAAGGGGGACGCCGCTACGTTCGGCGGCCCCTTCATTGGCTGTGAAAACGTTTCTTCGGAGGAGAGGAAAGGAATGAAGAAGTTTTTAGGGATTGCAACGGCGCTCGCGTTGAGCGGCCCGGTGCTGGCTGGCACGTTTTCGATGGACGGTCAGTTGGATGGTGCGTACGGCCCCGCGCTGGCGCTGCAGGACACGCCGACCGGTTTCGGCAACAACACCAACCCGGCGATTGATTTCGCCAACGGGTCGGAGTTGAACGGTGCCTACGGCGTGATCGACGGCGGCAATCTGCGGCTCATGCTGACGGGAAATCTCGAAAGCAATTTCAACAAGCTCGACATCTTCATCGACAGCGTCGCCGGCGGACAAAACCAGTTGCGCGGTGACAATGCCGACGTTGATTTCAACGGGCTCAATCGCATGGGCAACGACGGCTCAGGCAACGGCCTCCGATTCGACGCCGGGTTTGACGCGGATTATTTCCTCACCTTCACAGGCGGTAACGATCCGTATCAGACGTTCGCGAACTACGCAACACTCGCGACCGGCGGCGGCGGCCCCGGCATGTTCATCGGCGGTCCCGGCGGGGCAGGTCCCGGCGGCATTCTCGTCGGCAGCAACGGAATCACGATCGCGATCGACAACAGCAACGTCGGCGGCGTCGACGGTGCGTCGATCAACGATCCGAGTTCGGTGCTGACCGGCATCGAAATTCTGATTCCGCTCAGCGAACTCGGCAACCCGACCGGCGATATCCGCGTCAGCGCGTTCATCAACGGCGGTGGCCATGACTTCCTGTCGAATCAGGTGCTGGGAGGCATCGGCGGTGCCGGAAACCTCGGCGAGCCGCGCAACGTGGATTTCAGCGCGATCGGCGGCAATCAATACTTCACGGTCGTGCCTGAGCCCGCGACGCTCAGCTTGCTCACATTGGGCGCGATCACGCTCGTCCGCCGTCGCCGTTAGCAGACGGATGCGGAGAATGTGAAAAGATTCCGCTCCCTTGTGCTTCCTGGACATTGAACTCGACCGGCCGGTTTTCGGCCGGTCTTTTTTTGCGCCTCCGCGCCGACAGACTGCCCAGCCAGCGAAATTTCCGGGCATTCGGGAACCACCGCGCGTGAAATGCCGTCAGAGAAATCCGAAAGCCGTTCGCGGTGATGAAGTAAAAACAAGGAGCCCACGATGTTGATCTCTCGTCTGGTTCATCATGCTTTGGTCGTCGGGTTGTTCGCGATTTCGTCGTCCAGCGCTTTGTTCGCGGAGTCTACTTCGGCGATCAGACAGCATGCGCTCGGGACGTTGTTGCCGGAAGTTTCTTTCGAGGAGCAGCCGCTGGAACGTGTCGTGGATTGGCTGCGCGATGCGTCGAATACCAACGTTATTGTCCGATGGCAGACGCTCGAAGACTACGGCATCGACCGCGAGACGCCGATCAGTTTGCGCGTTCGCAATCTGCGACTCGATCAGGTGCTGTCACTGATTCTGGAACAGGCGGCGGGCAGCGACCTGCGACTGGGTTATCTCGCGAGCGACCAGATGCTCACGATTACGACCGCTGATGATCTCGATCGAAATACCATCACGAAAGTTTACGATATCAGCGATTTGCTCGTGCGCACGCCCCGATTCGCGGACGCGACCTCCATTGACCCTTCGCAGGCCCTCTCCGGCCTGGCCAGCGGTGGCGGTAGCGGCGGCGGTGCAGGCACTGGAGGCGGCGGCACGATTTTCACGCCTGCAGCAGGCGGCGAGCGTGAGCAGGTGGAAGAAGGTGGAGCCGCCGAGGAAATTGCCGACCTCATTCGAAACACGATTGCGCCCGATTCATGGCGCGAGAACGGAGCGGGCAGTGGTTCCATCCGTGTCTGGCGAAACCTCCTCATCGTGCATGCGTCGATTCGCGTGCATCAGATGATCGGCGGCCCCGTCGAGGAATAGTGCTGCAACGTTTCAAAGTCTCTTCGGGTCCTGTCCGCAGATTTGCTTGCGTACGCAATCAACGAATTCAGGTCGGGGCTGAAGCGGGCTGCGGCGGCACATCATCACCAGACGTGCCGCCTTTCTTCTCAAGCAAGCGAACGGACGCGAGTGTCATATCCTTTTGCAGCGCCTTGAGCATGTCGTAGAGCGTCAAGCCCGCGATGCTCGCCGCAACGAGGGCTTCCATTTCGACGCCGGTGGGAGCGTGCGTTTCCGCAAACGCGATCACGCGAATGGAACAATCCAGCAATTCAAAATCAACTGAAACGTGATGGAGCGGCAGCGTATGACAGAGTGGGATGAGGGCATCGGTGCGTTTCGCCGCCATGATTCCCGCCAGCCGCGCTGTCTCCAGAACGTTTCCTTTCGGGGTGTCATTCGCGCGAATCGCCGCCATGACCCGTTCATGGACATGGAGGATGGCTTCTGCTTTCGCACTGCGCTGGGTCGCCTGTTTATTTCCGACGTTCACCATCCGTGCCGCACCTTGCGCGTCAATATGGGTCAGTTTGGTCATTTTCGATCGCTCCATAGCCGGGCTTTCGTTCTGGTGCTGATGTGAGGCTCGCGATGCGGGCCAAAACATCAACCGCTGGTCATTGCCGCGTGTTCGCCGGAAATCGCCTCAATGCTGTATACATCCATCAAAGTGCCTTCCGCACATTTCGTTCGCGGCGCAACTGCAAGAAACGCTTCTGCATGTGCGAGCGCCATGACGTCGTGAGATCCTTTCCAGGGCAACGCTGTCACCGCTCCATCTTGCGCGACGCGAGCGGGGGCGAACAGCAAACGGCCGCTCGGATTTTCAATGGCGCACGCGAGCGGGCGCGTGGCGCTCCGCAGGGAGAATGCCTCGCTCGTGCCGGAAAGCGCACGACAAAGCGGTGCGCCAAACAAACACCACCCGACCAATGCGGAAGCCGGATTTCCGGGAAGTGCCAGCAACCATTTGGCCTGCCGGCGCGCCGCGAGAATCGGCCGTCCCGGTTTGATGTTGACGTGATGAAAGAGGATTTCGCCGCCGAGTTCGCCGATCGCGCGCGGCACAAAATCATAATCACCGACGGAAACACCCCCGGTCGAGAGAAGCACGTCCGCATGGTCAAACAGGTTCGTCAACGCTTCGCAAGTTTGTGACAGATCGTCGGGTACACGAACAGCATGAGTCACATCGAATCCGGCGCGGCGTGCCAACGCGCTGAGCATAAGCGTGTTCCCGTCGCGGAGAACTCCGGCACGACGCGGTGCCGTGGGAGCAATCAATTCACTTCCGGTCGCGAGAATCGCGAGCCGTGGGCGCGGCGTCACACGCACCTGTTGCGGGCCGACGACGGCAAGCAAGCCGGCGATTTGTGGCGTCACCGGCTCACCATCTGCGGCCAACAGGCCGCCGATCCGCGCGATTTCGCCGCGCCATCGGACAAATTGTCCGCTTTCAACTGCGGGAATTCGAACTGCGTTTTCGCTACAGGCGGCTGCGTCTTCCTGCCGAACCACCGCGTCAGCGCCTTCGGGCAAAGCCGCACCAGTAAAGATTCGCGCGGCTGTTCCAGGGGGCAGGCGGGGCGGCACGGTGCCCGCGGCGATCTCGAACGCCACGGCTGCCGCACGGGGCGTCGTAAATTCGGCCGCGCGGACAGCATAGCCGTCCATCATGGCAACATTTGCATCCGGCCATTCGATTTCCGCATGTACCGCGTCCGCCAGTCGACAGCCAACCGCGTCATCGACTGTTCGCCAGACAGGGGGGAGTGGTGCGGCAAGCGCGGACAAACGAGACCGCGCCTCGACGAATGAAATCAATTCCCCGCCCTTCGTGGTGTGGCTCATCCGCCCAGTATACTTCCTGTGCCATGCAAACGCCGCTTCAAATGAATCGAAACGAGATTAGCGGCTCCCTCGGCGATCTTGGCACGTTCATCCCGCTGCTTGTCGGAATGGTCGTGGCCTGCGGCTTGCAACTCAGCCCGACGTTGATTCTCACCGGCTTCATGAACATTCTAACCGGTCTGATGTTCGGCATTCCCATGCCGGTGCAACCCATGAAGGCCATTGCGACGATTGCCATCGCCGAGGGTTTGAGTGAAACGGAAATTCTTGCCGCCGGAATCATCACCGGTGGTGTCGTTTTGCTCGTGGGCGCATTCGGCGTCATCGACGTTTTGCAGCGCCGATTGCCGCGCGCCGTCATTCGCGGCATTCAACTGGCACTCGGACTCAAGCTGCTGACAAATGGCGTGACGATGATCCGCGGCTCCGCCGACGATTCCGCGGTGGGTGCGACGCTGGGAATCATTTGCTGTGTGATCATTCTGTTGCTTCAACGTCGACCGCGCTGGCCCGCGGCATTGATCGTGTTTGGAATCGGGCTGGTTGTCACCGGCTGGACTCACGCAGGCCATTTACCGCATCTGGTTCTGGGACCGGATTGGCGCTTGCCGAATCTCGCCGCGGAGGCGGCTTGGCGAGAGGGTGGACTGCGCGCGGCGGTTCCGCAGATCCCGTTAACTCTTCTGAACTCCGTAGTGGCGGTGTGCGCGCTCTCTGCAGATCTGTTTCCGCGTCGACCGGCTTCGCCGCGCCGCGTGGCGATTTCCGTGGGCCTGATCAACCTCATCGCTTGTCCCCTTGGCGGGATGCCCGCGTGTCACGGCGCGGGAGGATTGGCAGCGCAGTACCGGTTCGGTGCGCGCACCGGCGGAAGCGTTGTTTTTCTGGGCGCAGCGAAAATTCTGCTTGCGCTGTTGTTCGGGAATTCGCTGCTGAACTGGTTGCAGCTCTATCCGACGGCCGTGCTTGGGTCTCTGCTCGCCTTCGGCGGGCTGGAGTTGGCAACGACCTGTCGCGATCAGACAACGCGGAGCGCGGTCGCTACGATGTTGGCGACGGCTGGCGTATGCC
>JBFWWY010000027.1:0-12839 GCA_050245935.1 Phycisphaerae bacterium
AAGCTGAAAACAAAGGACCGCGCCCATGCCTCTGGCCGACTCCCGCACGCGCTCGAAAAAACTTCGCAATCTCATCGCCGACCACACCGTCGCGATGCCCGGCGCGATCAACGCCCTCAGCGCCCGGCTCATCGAGCAGTCCGGCTTCGAAGCGATGTATCTTTCCGGTGCAGTGCTCTCCAACAGTGTTCTCGGTGTGCCCGATGTCGGCCTTTCGACGCTCTCCGAAGCCGCGGCCCACGCCGCCCGCTGCGCCGCGGTCACGAACATCCCGATCATCATGGATGCCGACACCGGTTATGGTGCCGCTGGGGAAAACGCAGCCCGCACCGTTGAGGAATACGAACGCGCCGGCCTTTCCGGTCTGCACCTTGAAGATCAGGAATTCCCGAAACGCTGCGGCCATCTGGAGGGAAAGGCGCTCGTCTCTCAAGAGGAGTTTTGCGCGCGACTTTCCGCCGCCGCAAGCGGACGCAGCGACCCAAACTTCCTCATCATTGCCCGCACGGACGCGCGCGGCGTGACTGACTACGACGACGCCGTAGCCCGCGCAAATGCGTACCTCAAAGCCGGCGCAGATGCGATCTTTCCCGAAGCGCTGCAAGGCCGCGAAGAATTTGAGCGTTTTGCCCGCGATGTGAAAGCGCCGCTCCTCGCCAACATGACCGAGTTCGGCAAGACACCGTACTTCACGGTCGAGGAATTTGCGGAAATGGGTTACCGCATGGTGATTTTCCCGGTCACGCTCCAGCGGATCGTAATGAAGGCGATGTCGGACGCCCTCGCAACCATCAAAAAAACCGGCACCCAAAAAGAAATCGTACCGAACATGCAAACCCGCCAGGAACTCTACGACCTCATGGGTTACAAGCCGTAGGAGGCTCCATCATTGCTTCAGCGGGAGGGCGAGGCTCCCGCCGAGCCGTCATGAGCGACGTTTTCCGGTGCATGACTATTTATATATTCGGTTGAACGACGACGACGTTTAACAACTTGTGCTGTTCCGAAAGCGATCGGAAAGTAGTAGCGCAAGCGCCAACCGCCCCGCGGCTCGGCAGGAGCCTCGACTTCCCGATAAGAATTCAGGTGGCCGGCAACCGTTCCCACCTTTTCACCTCCGCACATTTTCACTCTCCCCGCATTTTCATCTACAATGCCCGTTTCGGACCAGACCAGACCGCCAACGGTAAGCAGGAGTGAATCAATGGCTGCGGTGGAAGAACTATATCGACCCGGATTGGAAGGCATCATTGCCGGCGAGACGGCAATTTCGACTGTTGAACAGGACGATCTCGCCTACCGCGGTTACACCATCGAAGAACTCGCCGCGAAATCGAATTTCCCCGAAGTCGCATACCTGCTGCTGCAGGGCGAGTTGCCGACCTCCGAGCAGCTCAGCGACTTCGTCGCGCAGCTCAACGCGCACCGCGCCCTGCCCGCGAAAGTCCTCGACGTGATCCGAAGCATCCCCAAAGAAGCGCCGGGAATGGACGTTTTGCGCACCGCAGTCTCCATGCTCGGCCATTTCGACGTCGCAAAAGGCGACGACCGCAACGCCGAGATTGCCCGCGCCGCGCAGCTACTCGGCGCGGTGCCGTCGATGATCGCAGCGCGTCTGCGGCTGCTCGAAGGCAAAGAGCCGCTCGATCCCCGGCCCGGCCTGACGCATGCCGCCCAGTTTTACTACATGACCTTTGGCAAGGAGCCGAACGAAATCGAAGAGCGCGTGCTCGACCTGACCTTCATCCTCTATGCCGAGCATGAATACAACGCCTCCGCGTTCGCCGCCCGCGTCTGTACCAGCACGCTCAGCGACATGTACTCCGCAATCGTGACCGGCATCGGCACGCTCAAAGGACCGCTCCACGGCGGTGCCAACGAAGCCGCAATGGAGATGATCGGTCGCTTCAAAAGCGGCGACGAAGCCAGGGCCTGGTGCGAGCAGGCGATCGTCAATAAAGAAAAAATCATGGGATTCGGCCATCGCGTCTACAAAAACGGCGACCATCGCGCCCGCATTCTCGAACCGCTCACACGCAAGCTCGGCGACATCGCCAACGAGCAGTACCGCGTTGACGTTTACGACGCAATCAAACAGACCATCTGGGACAGGAAGCAGATTCATCCGAACGTCGACTACCCGTGCGGCCTTGCGTATTTCTTCATGAAACTGCCCATCGATTCGTATACGCCGCTCTTCGTTGCGTCGCGCATCAGTGGCTGGGCGGCACATATTATCGAACAGCGCGAGAACAACCGGCTGATTCGTCCGCGGAGCCGGTACGTCGGACCCGCAATCCGTAAATACGTCCCGCTCGACGGCCGATAGGGGAGTGCGGGCATCTTGCCCGCACCAGACAAAGTCGATAACGCTACGCGCCATCGACCCCCCAAAAAATCACGTTCGCAGTGTGCCGCGATTTGCTAGAATGATTCGCGGCACCGTTTGTTTTTCGGGGGTGACTGGTGAGGGTTCTTGTCGCCATTCTGCTGTTCGGGTTGATCGGCACGGTGTCCGGCTGTATCGACTTCCTCGGGCTCAAGAACAATTGCGATCCCGATCCCGTCGTCGGCGTCGAAGACATCGCGATCACCGCGAATGCCCGCATCGGCATCGAGCCCGGCGTTCCGGAAGCGTTTTGGCTGGAAATCACCATCCCTCACAGGAACGACGTCGTTGGCGGCTACCTCGCCAAAACCGGCGATGCCGACGCGCCGCTCGTAATCCTCTGTGACGGGGCCAGCACCTTCAAACAATACGCCGGCCGTGAATCCGCCCGTCTGTTTCTGAACGACTTCGGCCATCACTTCCTCGAAGCCGGGATGTGTGTGTGGTCCCTCGACCTCGCCGAAGACGCGCCTTATGGCACCCGCGACGCTGACCAGCTTGTGGCCGCAATCGATTGGCTCGAAGCGGAAGGAAAGGCGTTTCTCGGCGTCACGCGCGTTTACGTGGTCGGTTATTCCACGGGTGCAACCGCCGCCAACGTCGCGAACACGCAGCGAAACGTCACGGCGATGGTTTCGATGGCGGGACTCGCGCAGCCCAATCAACTTCTTGAATTCGCGCAGCTCTATCGCGATCTCACCGCGCTGTTTCCCTGCAACACCGCGATGGATCAGATGCGTTATACGCTCGAAGCCTGCCTCGCCGGCGACTGCGATCAGCTCAACGTCGTCAGCCGCGTCGCCGATTTTAAGAATGACACGCTTTTCCTTCACACGGATGACGACTTCGTCTATCAGTCCTCCAACACACGCGCACTCCGCGATGCCTACGCCGCGCTCGTCAAACGACGACAAGCCGTCGAGGCGGACACGACGCGCGAAAGCGCGCTGACACCGCTGCCCCGGCTCGAATTCCGCATCTTCCCGACCGGCACACATTTCATGTACATCAATCAGCCGATCATCGGCGAAATCGTGGTCGACTACCTGATGCAGTTCGAGCCGTAGCGTCGGCAAACCCTGATTCTGGCTATGAAATGACCTGTAAGCCTACTCGCTGACCGACGCCTCGGCCCCCGGCACCGCACGCAGCGCCGCATCGAGCGCTACCCGCTCATCAAACACAAAGCACGTCCCGCGGTAATGTGCACCGCCGCACTCTTCAAAATACTTCAGGATTCCGCCGTCGAGCTGGTAAACCTCTTCGAACCCCAACTGCTCCAGATATGGTGCCGCCTTCTCACAACGAATGCCGCCCGTACAGAACGTAACCACCGGCCGGCGCTTCATGTCCTCCGGAAGTTGCTCTGCTGCGATCGGAAACGCGCGAAAATCATCGATACCGATCGCCTGCGCGTTTTCAAACGTACCGTGCGCAAACTCAAATGTGTTGCGTACATCCAGCACCCCGACATCACGGCCCTCATCCAGCCACTGCTTGAACTCCCGCGGCGAAATCCGTCGTGCCTGCGCAGTTTGTACAGACCATGAATTGTCACCAAACGGGATCGTCGCCGTTTTGATTTTCACCCACATCCGTTTGAACGGCTGCGTCGCGCTGTAACTGACCTTTGGCTCCAGATCGGCAAAAGCGGGGTCGCTCCGCAGCAAATCCAGAATCGCATCAATGGCCTCTGTTGTCCCCGCCAGGAAGAGATTGATTCCCTCTTCCGCCAGCAGAATCGTACCTTTCAGTCCCAGTCGCCGACATTCCTCGCGCAGCGTTTCGCGCCGCGCCGGCAGATCGTCCAGCGCGACAAACTTATACGCCGCGATGTTCACAATCTCATTCACGTCAGTTTCAATCCTGTTGGACGATTTTCCGTCATATTCCAAGCAACCGTACCGTTTCCGGCTGAAGGGCTGATAAACGTCAATGAATCGCCGCGGTTGAGTTTCTCCGTCGCATTCGCGACAATGCATCCGCGCAATGTTAGGGGATTTCCTTGCCGGAAAAAACGCCACACGATGTCACACAAATTCTCCATGCCGCCTCCGCCGGCGACTCGGCGGCGGTCGATGAGTTAATGGCTGTCGTGTACGACGAACTCCGCGCCCTTGCCGGACGTTATCTCCGACGAGAACGCAGCGACCACACGCTTCAGGCAACGGCGCTCGTGCACGAAGCTTATATCAAATTGATCGGCCAGTGCGATGTCGATTGGCGCGACCGCGCCCATTTTTACGCCGCCGCCGCCAATATCATCCGCCGCCTTCTCGTCGATCACGCGCGCCGTCGCAATCGCGTCAAACGCGGCGGCGGTCAGCAGCGTGTATCGATCGAAGACGTTACGCCGACCGCACATCGCGCGGAGATTGACCTTCTGGCCCTGGACACGGCGTTGCAGGAGCTCGCGAGATTGCATGAGCGACAGGCGCGAATTGTCGAATTGCGCTATTTCGCCGGACTGTCACCGGAAGAGTGCGGCAAATTGCTCGACGTGTCCGAGCGAACGGTATTTGACGATTGGAAAATGGCAAAGGCGTGGTTGCGGCGTCGCATGAGCAATCTGCACGACGATGAACACAGCGATTGAAGGGTTGTGCCGCCGCGCTGCATTCTGATTCGCTACCAAGTACATGATTTTGTGAATCGACCGGAAGAAGCCAGTAATGCGATGACCCCCGCTCAATATGAAAAAATTCGCGGACTGTACGTCAAAGCAGCGGATCTTCCACAGGAAGATCGCGCGAATTTTCTCATGCAACACTGTCACGATCGCGAGGTTCGGCGCGAGGTCGAGGCGCTGCTCGACGCGAGCCAACACACGGATTTCCTCGAGACCCCGGCGCTCGGAAAAGCACTGCCGTTTGAGACCACGCCGCTGGAGGCTCCCACTCATACGGCTGAAAGTGCAGACGCATCCGACGTCGCCGTCGAAATACCGCAATCGATCGGCAACTACGAGATTCTGAGATTGCTCGGGCAGGGGGGCATGGGAACGGTGTACCTCGCGCAGCAACAGAATCCCCGACGCGAAGTCGCCCTAAAAGTCATGCGCGCGGGGACGACCACCGCCTCCATGCTGCGCAGCTTTCGTCATGAGACTGAGATTCTCGGTCGACTTCAGCATCCCGGCATCGCGCAGATATATGAAGCCGGGGCCGCGAAAACCGCTGCCGGGACGCAGCCGTACTTTGCGATGGAGCGTATTGTTGGCAGTACGCTGACGGAATATGCCCGCGAAAAGCATCTAAGTTTGCGTCAGCGCGTGGAATTGCTCGCGCGCATCTGCGACGCCGTCCAGCACGCGCACCAAAAGGGCGTGATCCATCGCGATCTCAAACCGGCCAACATTCTCGTCGACGCGAGTGGTCAACCCAGGATTCTCGATTTCGGCGTGGCGCGACTTGCGGATGACGACGCCGCGACGACCGCCGCACAGACACACGCCGGCGCTTTGATCGGCACGATTCCCTATATGAGTCCTGAGCAGATCGCCGGCGGTCGCAATGATCTCGATACGCGCAGCGATGTCTATTCGCTGGGAGTTGTGGCCTTCGAGTTGCTCTCCGGCACACTGCCGCACAATGTGCGGGAAAAATCAGTCTACGAAGCGGCCCGTACCATTCGCGAAGAGGAGCCGACCCGTCTGGCCTCGCGTAATCGTGCCTTGCGCGGCGATCTTGAAACAATCGTCGCGACCGCGCTCGAGAAAGACCCCGAGCGTCGCTATCAATCTGCGGCAGTCCTCGCCGGTGATCTGCGGCGACTTCTGCGGTTCGAGCCGATCGTCGCACGACCGGCGTCTACGCTTTATCAGTTGCAGAAAATAGCGCGGCGACATCGGGCAATTTTCGTCGGAATTGCAGCGCTGTCCGGCGCGCTGGTTCTCGGTGCAATCGGTACGGGGTACGGCCTGATCCGCGCGCGCGACAGTGCGAATCTTGCTGCTCAGGAAGCCGAGCGCGCCCGGGAGAGTGAGAAACGCGCGAACATCGAAAAGGATCGCGCGCGAATCGCCGCCGCGCGCGCAGTCGAAGTCTCTTCGTTTCTTCGCGGCATGATGTCCGCCGCCGACCCGGAAAAGGTCGCCGGCGTCAATCTCACCGTTCGCGACGTACTCGATGAAGCGGCTATCCGTATCCGCACGCAACCGCCGAACGACAAAACCGTTGCCGCGATGGTTTATATCACGCTTGCCGACACCTACCGTGCGCTTGGTGCAATGGACACCGCCGAATCTCACCTGCGCGATGCGGACAACCTGCTCGCCGCACACGTCGACATTCCGGCTGACACCCGCGCCGAGCGCGAACACGTCTGGTCCCGCATCCGGCTCGACCAAGGCCAGTATGCCGACGCGTTGACACATCTCGACCGCGAATTGTCGCTGTTGACGAGTCTCCCACACCCTGATCCAACCGTCGTCGCGAACTGCCGTGTCAAACGTGCGGAAGTTTTTATTGATTTGGGGAATTTCGCAGACGCAGAGCGAGAAATCCAGACCATACTCGCGCTTCGAATGGACAGTGTCGGCGCTGCGAGCCCGGAATACGCGGATGCCCGAACGCTGGAAGCGCGGCTCCATCGCGCTCAGGCCCGGTACGAGGAAGCACGCGCCAGCATTGAGGCCGCGCTCGCCGCACTTCTCAAAAGTGTCGATGGCGAACACCCCGCGGTTGCGAAATGTCAGACGGAACTCGCCGGTATTTATCTCGACGAAGGCCGGCCCAAAGAAGCCGTGCCGCTCTTCGCAAACGCCGTTCGGATCTATCGCATCGCGTACGGAAATGAACACCACGCGATTGCTTCCGCGCTGAACAATCTCGCGGCAGCGCAGGCGCGCATCGGTCAGGTTGCAGATGCGATCGAGAATCTTTCCGAAGCGATTCGCATTTATCGCAAAGTACTTCCCCAAAATGTGTGACATATCGCGATTCTCCTGCAGAATCGCGCCACGATGCTCATCAATGTCGGTCGCCTCGACGAGGCCGAAGCCGGCCTGCGCGAAGCGTTACCAATGCTGCGGGAGGCGTTGCCGCAGAACCATCCCACAATCGCATCCGCTTTGAACGGCTTAGGCGGTGTCTTGAGGCGGCTGGAGCGTTATGCCGAATCGGAAGCCGCATATCGCGAGGCCCTCGCGATCCGCCTCGCGACCTATGGCGAGGAACATCCTGCGGTCGCGACAACAATCAGCAATCTCGCATGGTTGCGGCAGGCGCAAGCCGACCTGGCCGGCGCGATCGAGCTCCACGAAGAAGCGCTACAGATTCGTCGCCGGATTCTCCCGAGCGATCATCCGGACATTGCCCATTCCCTCGCGGGGCTCGCCCGCGTTCAGCTCGACGAAGGCCGCATCGCCGAGGCGCGCGAGGCCACGCTGGAAGCCCTTTCCATTCGGCGTGCAACGCTCGGCGAACGCTCGTGGATCACATTGCGAACGATGCTGATGGCGGCGGAGGCGCTACGACGCCTGGAAAACTATCAAAAGGCCGGTGCCTTGCTGGACGAAGCCCGCGCAATTGCCATCCGCTATCCGGAAGATTTCAGTGACGACCAGCGTCGCGCCATTGCGCGGCAACGGGCAATGTTGTTCGACGCGATGGGAAAGGAAGCAGAAGCTGCGGAACTGCGCGCTGAAAACGGCATCGACCCTTTCGCAGAAGAAAGTTCTGCTGCCGAATAATCAATCCCCCTCAATCAACGCTGCTGTCTTCTCCTTGCGATACGCAAAGATTTTGCGGACATCGTTGCGGACAAACATGCGATGCACAATGTCACCAATCCATCCGAATTTCAGCGCATAGCGGACTGTATCCGTCATTCGCGTTTGCTTCCCGACCGCGACGAACTCGTGCGTATGATGCCATAGTTTATATGGGCCGCGAAGCTGGACATCGACGAAACGCACGTTCGGAACCCATTCGACAATCTCCGTCCGCCACCGCAGGGGCATCCCGCGCACCCGAATGCGATAATCGATGATCGCGCCCGGCTTCATCTCGATCGGCGGCGGCGTCAGCACTTCGAACTTTACCCACGGCGGTGTAATGCGCTCGAGGTTGTGCGCGTCCTGAAAAAACGCGAACGTGCGCTCGAGCGGCGCGTCGATTATTTCGGTCTGGGTGAATCGATGTTCTCTCATACGTTCACTTTCTTCGAAGGAAGCTGCTCCATGGTTTCAAAAAGTGCGAAAACCCCGCATCGTGACGCGTTTGCACCTCCCGATTATGCTCAAAACCATGAAACATCGCGCCCTGATGTGGTTTCGTGCCGATCTTCGTATTACCGACAATACCGCACTCGCTCACGCCGCCGCCTACGCGCGTGACGGGATCGTCGCGACGTTCTGCATCTGCCCGAAGCAGTGGCAGGCGCACGATTGGGGCGCGGTCAAAGTCGATTTTCTGCTTCGCAATCTCGCGGAACTCGCCGATTCCCTCGCGACGCGTAACATCCCGCTGAGACTCATCGATACCGATCGTTTCGATGCCGTTCCTGCGAAACTCCTCAAACTCGCACAGGACACAGCTTGCGACGCACTGTTTTTCAATGACGAATACGAGGTCAACGAAGCCGCGCGCGATGACGAGGTGGTCGCCGCGTTCGAAGCGGACAACCGCAAAGTTCATCGCTATGTCGACCAGACGATTCTCAACGTCGCGCGGATTCGCACGAGCGAAGACAAATTCTATTCCGTCTTCACACCTTTTAAGAAAACCTGGATTTCTCGTTACGAAGATTCGCAGTCGGAGCGACATTCCACTCCGGACAAACAGACGGACATCAACCTCAAGAGCGACGACGTGCCGAAAAAAGTGACCGGCTACAGTTCCAAAGACACGCATCGCGAGTTATGGCCCGCCGGCGAAAAAGCCGCCAAAACCCGCCTGACACGTTTCATCAACGAGCAAATTCGCGACTACAAGAAGCAGCGCGACTTCCCGGCGCGCGACGGCACGAGCGCGATCTCGCCGTATCTCGCCCTCGGTGTGCTGTCGCCGCGCGAATGTCTCCGCGTAGCGCTCGACGAAAACAACGGCAAGCTCGACGGCGGCAACGACGGCATCGCGACCTGGATTTCGGAACTGATCTGGCGGGAGTTTTATCGGCACGTGCTCATCGGCTGGCCGCGTGTGAGCAAGCATCGCGCCTTCCGACCGGAAACGGAGAAACTCGACTGGTCCGGGAACGAAGATGAGTTTGCCGCATGGAAAGACGGAAAAACCGGCATCCCAATCGTCGACGCCGGCATGCGCCAGCTTGCGGAGACCGGCTGGATGCACAACCGCGTCCGCATGATCGTCGCGATGTTTCTCACGAAGAACCTGTTTCAGGATTGGCGCAAAGGCGAAGCGTGGTTCATGCAGCAACTCGTCGACGGCGACCTCGCGAGCAACAACGGCGGCTGGCAATGGTCGGCGTCGACCGGGACCGACGCCGCCCCGTATTTTCGGATTTTCAATCCGATTACGCAGGGCGCGCGGTTTGACCCGGACGCCGAATATATCAAACAACATGTGCCGGAATTGCGTGAACTGAGCGCGAAACAAATCCACGCCGAACCCGAGAAGCGCGATTGGCCGGACGATCTGGACTACCCGCAACCCATCGTCGATCTGAAAGAATCACGTTCGCGGGCAATTGAAGCATTCAAAAAGCTGTAGCACAACCCGCCGCGACAAAAGCGCTGACTACTCGTCAGGCCGCCGCACATCCTTCAGCAAATCCGGGTCGAGTCGTTGTTCCGGATCGGCGGTGTGCAGCACCGTAATATCTCCCGTCGTTTCCATCACCACCGCGCGCACTTGAGAGTAATTCAGCACGTTCGCTTCGCGCAGCTTCGCGCGCAGGTCGTCGACCGTGACCTGTCCGGCGTGGAGATTCTTTTCGAGCATTCGACCGTTTTCCATCAGCAGAAGCGGTTCATTGTCCACGAGCTTCTTGATGCGTGCGCTTTTCTGTCGCAATGTGCCGAGCACGCGCTGTCCGGCGAAAAGCCCGCCGAATGCGACAATCCCCAGCAACAAAGAAGGCTCAGGTGATGATATCGACGACGCGAACAGCGAGCCGACCGCGACCGTCATCGCGAAATCGAACGCCGACATTTTGGAAAAGCTCCGCAACCCCACCAGCCGGCAATATACGATGATGAGCGCATACACAACGACGACCGACACCAGCACCATCGCGACGTCCGGCCAGGTCGTGAACACCCATTTTTGTAAAGCGTCCAACACGGCTCGCCTCCTTCCTCATTACACTTCGACGTACCATCTTTGGCGAAGACTTGCCAAACTGAAATCGTTCAACAACATTCTCACAGACTTTTCAGCGAGTTGTCATCCCAACGCCTCACGATTCGCGGCGCGTCACTTGAATGACGTCGATGTAGCGTAAGGGAACCGGGAATGGCAAATAAATCCAAAACGCGGGGGAAGTCCGACAGCGGCAATGAGCGCCCGCCGCAATCGCAGTCGCGACAGCCCGGCAAGCAGCACAAAATGAGACCCGCGCCGCGTACCATCCGCGACGATTATCGCGGCAGCGACAAGCTGAAGGATAAAGTGGCGTTAGTCACAGGCGGTGACAGCGGCATCGGACGCTCCGCGGCGGTGATGTTTGCGCGGGAAGGCGCGGACGTTGGCATCATCTATCTGGAAGAGACGAAAGACGCCGAAGAAACGCGGGAAATGATCGAAGCCGAGGGGCGGCAGTGCCTGCTGCTGAAAGGCGACATCGGCCGCGCGGCGTTCTGCAAGTCGGCAGTCGAGAAGGCGGTTAAGAAGTTCGGAAGGCTCGATATTCTCGTTAACAACGCCGCCGAGCAGCACGAACAGCGCGATCTGGAGGACATCGACGAGAAGCAACTCGTTGACACCTTCCGCACCAACATCTTCTCGATGTTTTTTCTCACGCAAGCGGCGTTGCCCCATCTGAAGAAGCAGAACGGCAGCACAATTATCAACACGACTTCTGTGACGGCGTATCGCGGCAGTCCGGGGCTGCTGGACTATTCCGCGACCAAAGGTGCGATCGTGTCATTCACGCGTTCGCTGTCGCAGAATCTGCTCGAAGACGGCATTCGCGTGAATGCCGTCGCGCCAGGACCGATCTGGACGCCGCTGATTCCCGCAAGCTTTGACAAGAAAAAAGTCGCGAAGTTCGGCGGGGACAGCCCAATGGGCCGCGCGGGTCAGCCGGATGAATGCGGGTCATGCTACGTGTTTCTTGCGTCGGAAGATTCGTCGTACATGACCGGACAGGTGCTGCATCCGAACGGCGGCGAGATTATCAATGGGTAACGTTGACGAAAATCGGGCGCGATCCGCTAGCGGTGCAGTGATGCGCCTCGCGGGGTTACTGATGGGGCTGATGTGTTTGGGTTGCGATCTTCCGCGCGACCCGGAGGGCACACTTGCGCGCGTTCGCGGCGGCATTTTGCGTGCGGGCGCGAGTCCCGCGTTGGGAAGAGTGGAAATGATTGGAGGGAAGCCGCGCGGCATTGACGTAGAGTTGATCAACCACGTCGCGAATAAACTTCAAGCGCGCATCGAATGGACCGTAGGCGGTGAAAGCGAATTGCTCGAGGCACTGGAGCATTACGAGCTTGACGTCGTCGTCGGTGGTTTGCAGGAAGATTCTCCCTGGAAAAGTCGTGTCGCGATGTCGCGTTCTTATGAGGAGCCGCAGACCGGAGATCGCCGCAAACCACGAGACGTTGTCGCGCTTCCGCCGGGCGAGAACCGCTGGATTTTGTTTGTTGAAGAAGCGCTACAAGCTGCCGCCGGTCTTACTCCTGCATACGGGCAGTAACAGCGCTATGAAAATCAGCGACAAATTTGAACTTCCCGCGGCACGCGAGGCTGATGCGGTTCACGCGGAACGGTTGGAATGGCTCACGCTGGCGTACCTTCTGTCAGTTATCGTGCTGATGTACCTCGTGATGGGCAGTTCCCAGACGATGAAGACAGCCTGGATTGAAGATATTCTCAGCGCGATTCCGCCGCTGGCATATCTCGTTGCAGATCGCGTGCGAAAAAAGCCGCCGGACCTGCGTTATCCATACGGGTACCATCGCGCGGTGACGATCGCATTTCTGCTCGCGGCATTCGCGAATCTTGCGCTTGGCGTCTATCTCGCAATCGATTCGGCCATCACGCTGCTTGAAGGCCAGCATCCGACGATTGGGAGCTTCCATCTTTTCGGTCGCACAATCTGGCTGGGATGGCTCATGATCGCGGTGTTGCTTTGGGGTGTTATTCCGGCATTCATCATCGGTCGCATGAAACTCCCGGTAGCCCGGCGGCTGCACGACAAAACGTTGCATGCCGACGCCGACATGAACAAAGCCGATTGGCTGACCGGGCTTGCAGCGATAGGCGGAATACTTGGAATCGGCTACGGCCTCTGGTGGGCGGATGCGGTCGCGGCGCTGATCATC
>JBFWWY010000028.1:0-12808 GCA_050245935.1 Phycisphaerae bacterium
CCCCCGACGGAGGCGCCTTGACGCGTTGGGTCGGGGACGTCGGCGGCCACCCACCTACTGAGTAGGGTTCATGCACTTTCTCTCCCGCCGGCACCAGCGGAGGTGATCCAATCTATTTCGCAAAAACGGTCGGCGAAATGCCGACCGTTTTCTTTTCTTGCTCGTCGATGCTTGGTTCACCGCCGCGAGCGGTCGCAACCGTTAACAGCCCTTACAAAGTCAGTAGCGTCGGTCCTCCGAGTCCGACAGCGCCGGTGAATAGCGCCGCGAACGCCGTTGAACTCAGCAAACGACGCACTTTTCGATGCACGCGTCCAGCATCGCAAGCGCGGCGTCGAACTGGCTCACGAGAATTTGTTTCGTAATGTCGATCATTCTGTCACGTTGCATTTTGATGTTTGGGCGAAAATGTAGCATCATTGCGCTTGCTGTTAATTGAAACGAACGATGCGTCAAGGACGCATCCTACGAACTCCTGCCGCAGAATTGTTGGATGCGTCCGCGACGCATCATTACGCTTGCTGTTAATTGAAACGAATGATGCGTCAAGGACGCATCCTACGAGGCTGGCGTTGTTTCGTTGCCATGCAACTCGCACGCAAGTCGAGCTGACTGCGTCCGGCACGGAGGCACGGACGCTAACATCAAACGCCCTCGATCACTGTCGCTACCCCTTGTCCGACGCCGACACATAAGGTCGCGAGCCCGTGCCTGGCGTTGCGGCGCTTCATTTCGTGGACGAGCGTGGTGACGAGCCTCGCACCGGTTGCGCCTAGCGGGTGGCCCAGCGCGATCGCGCCGCCGTTGACGTTGACCCGCGCGAGATCGAGTTCGAGCTGACGAATGCACTCCAGCGATTGCGATGCGAATGCTTCGTTCAACTCGACAAGGTCGATGTCGCCAATCGTGAGTTTCGCGCGCTCCAGCGCCTTGCGCGTCGCGGAGATCGGGCCGAGCCCCATGCACGCCGGATCGACGCCGGCCGTCGCGTGCGGCCCGACGAACGCGAGCGGCTTGAGACCGAGCTGCTGCGCGCGCTTCTCCTCGACGATCAGAATCGCCGCCGCGCCATCATTTACACCCGAGGAATTCCCCGCGGTGACGGTGCCGTTTTCGCGGAACGCGGGCCGGAGTTTCGCGAGAACCGTCGCGGTCGTGTCCGGTCGCGGATGCTCGTCGGTGTCGATCACAATCGGATCGGCCTTCCGCTGCGGGATCTCCACGGGAACGATTTCGTCGCGGAAGCGCCCCGCATCGTTCGCGTCGCTCCACTTTCGCTGGCTCTCTGCGGCAAATGCATCCTGCGCTTCGCGTTTCACACGGTACTTCTCGGCGACGTTTTCCGCGGTTTCACCCATGCTGAACGGATAATGCAGCTTCGACAATGCCGGGTTGGTAAAGCGCCAGCCGATTGTCGTGTCATACATCTCTGCGTTGCGGCTGAACGCGTCGTAGGCCTTCGCGACGACGAACGGTGCGCGGCTCATGCTTTCGACACCGCCGGCGATGTAAACGTCGCCGTGATTCGCTTCGATCATCCGCGCCGCGATATTCACCGCTTCCAGACCCGATGCACACAAGCGGTTGACCGTGCAACCAGGCACCGAATCAGGCATGCCCGCGAGCAACGCCGCCATTCGCGCGACGTTGCGGTTGTCCTCCCCAGCCTGGTTCGCAGCGCCAAGGTAAACATCCTCCACCAAAGTCGCATCGATGCCGCTCTTTTCGATGACTTTGCCAATTATCCAAGCGGCGAGGTCGTCCGGACGGACTGGCGCAAGTCCCCCGCCGTAGCGACCGATTGGCGTGCGGAGTGCGGTGATGATGGCAGCGCGGCGCATGTTTTCTTCACCTTTCAGATAGAGTCGTCATACTTCATTTCGTTCGCCTGAAACGACGCGTGGTGCGCACTGTGAGACAAGCCGCAGTCTTCGAACAGGTCCGGCACCCCATCACTCAAATGTGATCGTAACATGATACACACCGAGTTCGAGTCGACTGACGACTCGAGATGAGCCCTTATGAAACACGCGGAGCATGCCTTCATTCTCGGCGAGCACCTCCGCCACGAACCCGCGAATGCCGTGTAGGCGCGCAATATCAACCAGCTTCAAAAACAACCGCGTGCCCAGTCCTTTTTTCTGCCACGCGTCGCGAATCACAAACGCAACCTCGGCCTGGTCTTCCTCGCGCAAGCGGTTGTAGCGCGCCACACCGACAATCGGCGCGTCGGCGCGTTTTCCGTCGGTCGCTACAAGTACCATGTCGTTGGTGTAGTCGATTTTCAGAAAATATTGGAGCCGTTCATGCGGCAAGGATTTCAAAGGCTGGAAAAATCGCTTGTACACCGCATCTTCCGAGAGCGTGTAAAACGCGTCGCGCAACAGAGGTTCGTCGGTGATCCGCGCCGGGCGAATGAATACTTCCGCGCCGTCGCGCAACGTTGCCGTCTCCTCGAACTCGTGCGGATAAACGGGGGCCGAGATGCTGGGCTCGATCTGGTCTGCATAGACCAGATGCCGTGCCTTCGCTTCCGCCAGCAACCACGGTTGGAATTTGGGATGTGCGATCTGAATCAGCGCCATCGCGCGTTCGCGGATTGTCTTACCGTGCAGGTAGGCAACGCCGTATTCGGTGACGACGTAATGAACATCCGCGCGCGTGGTGACCACGCCGGCCCCGTCCTTCAGTTGCGGCACGATTCGCGACATCGCGCCGTGCAGCGCGGTGGATGGTAACGCGATGATGGCCTTGCCGTTGCGCGCCCGCGCCGCACCGCGGATAAAGTCCACCTGCCCGCCGACACCGCTGTAAAACTCCTGCCCGAGCGAATCAGCGGCGACCTGACCGGTCAGATCAATCTCAAGCGCGGAGTTGATCGCACACATGTTGTCGTTCTGCGCAATGACAAAGGGGTCGTTCACATATTCGGACGGACGGAACTCAATCAGAGGATTGTTGTCCACGAAGTCGTAGAGCTTCTGCGTTCCAAACGCAAATGTCGCCACGATCTTCTGACGGTGGAGCGTCTTCCTGTTGTTGGTGACGATGCCTTTCTCGACCAGCGGGATCAGTCCATCGGAGAACATCTCCGTGTGAACCCCGAGTTCTTTCCGTTCGGTGAGAAACTTCAGCAATGCGTCCGGAATCGCACCAATGCCCATCTGCAGTGTCGAACCGTCTTCCACAAGATCGGCAACGTGACGGCCGATTTGAATCGCGACGTCGTCCGGCGGCTTATTCTGAATTTCCGGCAACGGCCGATCTGCGAAGACCGCAACGTCAATGTCCCGGACGTGAATGAAGCAATCGCCGAGCGTCCGCGGCATGTGCAGATTTATTTCCGCGACCACGCATCGCGCCGTCTCGGCAGCGGTCTTCGCGATGTCCGTTGCGATGCCGAAGCTGCAATAGCCGTGCTCATCCGGCGGGGACACCTGCACAAGTGCAACGTCGAGTGCCATGCGTCCCGACCGAAACAGCCGTGGGATTTCGGACAGATGTGCCGGCGTGTAATCCGCGCGCCCGGCGCGGACCGCCTCGCGCGTATTCGCGCCGATAAACAGCGCGTTGTGGCGAAACCTGCGCGCGAAGGCGGGCTCGACGTATTTGGCTTTTCCAAAGGTCAGCAGATGGACGATCTGGACATCTTCCAGATCATGCCTTTCCGCCAAGGCGTCGACAAGCGACTGCGGCACGCCAGCGTTGGCACCCACAAAAACGCGGTTGCCGTTCCTGACCCGAAGAACCGCTTCCGCCGCAGACTGATATTGCACCTGAATGGCTGTGTTTTTTTGAATCATGTCTCGTATTGGGGTTGCTGGCGCCTTGCGGCCGTGTCGAATGCAAAAAAAGAGATGCGGACGGTGGGAGTCGAACCCACACACCTTACGGTACAGGAACCTAAATCCAGCGCGTCTGCCAATTCCGCCACGTCCGCTGTGTCGACGCCGAATATAGCGAATGATAGATACATATAAATAGCGGGGCTGCGGTTTCGGCGACGGGACCGCGAAGTGCACTGCAATAATTCACGGTACATCGCGCAGCGCTTTGGCATGCTGTCCGTTTTCATTATGCAATCGGGCCCCCCTTTTCAGGCGCACATCGACACATCCTCGAAGAACACCACCAGAGAGTTCGGTTATCGGACGATTTTTGCCCGAATCGGCGGGCCGACACCGAGCAAAACCGATCTTTCCGCGAAATCATCTCGTAGACCGAATAAAACGGTCCCGCTTGACATCGGACGAGAATGTGAATACCCATCCTCTAAGTTGCCCTTCAGGAATCGGGACGGGTTGTCCGACTAGAAGTACGAGAGACCGCGAGGCGAAGCCAACGCGGACATGGCAACGTAAATGTTTATTTCGCAGAGAGTTAGATTCATTTTATGGTAGCAGCGAAGAACAAAGGAAAGTCGCTGGTCATCGTGGAATCGCCCGCGAAGGCCAAGACAATCAATAAATATCTCGGCGACGACTTCGTCGTGAAAGCGTCGATGGGACACGTGCGCGATCTGCCCGCCCGCGATCTCGGCGTGGACATCGAGAATGATTTCCGACCGGAGTATGAGGTCGTCCGCGGTCGCACCAAGGTCATCGCCGAGCTGCGCAAGCTCGCCAACGCCGGCGAATACGTCTACCTCGCGACTGACTTGGACCGCGAAGGCGAAGCGATCGCGTGGCACCTCGCGGAAGCCCTCGACGTGAAACCAGAGCGAATTCGCCGGGTGATCTTCAATGAAATTACCAAAACCGCCGTTTCGGAAGCGTTCGCACACCCGCACGAAATCGATATGGACCGCGTGAATGCGCAGCAGACGCGGCGAATTCTCGACCGCATCGTGGGATACGAACTGAGCCCGCTTCTGTGGCGGAAAATCGCCAAAGGCCTTTCCGCGGGACGCGTGCAATCCGTCGCGGTTCGGCTGATCGTGGAGCGCGAACGCGAAATCCGTACGTTTGTGCCGGAAGAAAGCTGGAAGGTCGTCGCGTATCTGTCGGCCAAAGAAGCCGCCGCCAGGACGTTGGACACGGACTGGTCGAAGTTCATTCACGGCGCGCCCACGCAGAAGGACATTCAGAAGTGGCTTGGCGAACACGAGAGTTTCCGCACGGAGCTTGCAGAAGTCGCGGGCAAGAAGTTTGCCGCGACGGATGCCCGGGAAGCACGCGCCGTCGTCGAAGCGCTCGGCTTTGCCGTGAAGGAAATCGCGCGTACGCCGTGGGACGAATATAAGCATCTGAAGCTGGAAAACGCGACGCTCGTCGGCGGGTTGCAGCGCGACAACGCGCCGGCGCTGAAAATCGCTGATCTGCAGACGAAAAGGACGACGACGCGCGCGCCCGGTCCGTTCACGACCTCCACATTGCAACAGCAAGCTGCGAATCAGCTTCGCTTTTCGGCGTCGCGAACGATGCGTGTCGCGCAAGGTTTGTATGAGGGCATCGATCTGAAAGGTGAAGGCCCCGTCGGTCTGATCACCTACATGCGAACCGACTCGACCAACCTCTCGAAGGACGCGATCGGCAGCGCCCGGAACTTCATCAGCAGCGAATTCGGCGAAAAGTATCTGCCGGACAAGCCGAATTTCTACGGCAAGAAGAATGCCCGCGCACAGGAAGCGCACGAAGCGATTCGTCCGACAGATCCGAACCGAACGCCTGCCAGAATGAAGGACAAGCTCACCGCCGAGCAGTTCCGCTTGTACGAATTGATCTGGAAGCGCTTTGTCGCGTGTCAGATGACGCCGGCGCAGTGGGATTCGACGTCGATCAGCGTGACGTGCGACACCAAAGTCGGCGAAGCGCGCTTTACCGGCAACGGCCGCAAGCTCGTGTTCGACGGCTTCATGCGCGTCGCGGGCGTGAGCAGTGAAGATCAGATTCTCCCCGCCATGAACGTCGGCGAATCGGTCGGTCTGCTCGATCTCGATCCGAAGCAGCAGTGGACGTCGCCGCCGCCGCGCTACACGGAAGCGTCGCTCGTGAAAATGCTCGAAAGCGAAGGCATCGGGCGACCCAGCACGTATGCGGCAATCATCGACACGATCCAGGATCGCGGCTATGTCGAACAGGACAATCGTAAGTTCTACGCCACCGCGCTCGGCGAAATTGTGACCGACAAACTGGTCGGGCATTTCCCCAAGATCATGGACGTGAAGTTCACGTCGCACATGGAAGACGAGCTCGACAAGATTGAGGAAACGCACCTCGACTGGGTGCAGGTGCTGCACGAGTTTTACGATCCGTTCAAAGACCTGCTCGGCAAGGCCGGCGACGAAATGGAACCCGCGCGCGCGACGCCAAGCGAACACAAGTGCCCCGAGTGCGATTCGGAGATGGTCTATCGCTGGAGCAAGACCGGGCAGTTTCTCGCTTGTACCGCGTATCCGAAATGCAAGCAGACGATCAACGTGGACCGTCATGGCAACCCGGTCATCCCTGAAAAGGTCGACGTTGCCTGCAGCGAGTGCGGCAAAGGCATGATCCTGCGCTCCAGCCGCACCGGCAAATTCCTCGGCTGCAGCGGCTATCCGGAATGCCGCAACACGATGCCGTGCAATGACAATGGCGAACCGCTGAAGGAGATCAGCGAAGAAGAAGCCAAGCGCCCGTGCGAAGAGTGCAACGAAGGCACCATGGTCGTGAAGTGGAAACGCACCAACGCGTTTCTCGGCTGCGATCGCTATCCGAAATGCAAAGCCACCGGCAAACTGCCGGAGGGCACGTTTGTGAAGAAGCCGCCGGCGCCGCCGCCGAAGGAAGCGGGCGTGAAGTGCGAGAAGTGCGGCCGACCGATGGTGATTCGCAGCGGCGCGCGCGGCGAATTCATCGCGTGTTCGGGTTTCCCCAAGTGCCGCGCGACCGCGAAAATCGAGAAGCTCGAAGAATTGCAGAAAAGTTCGCCGATGGAAATGGGCGAACTCGCAAAACTGCAGGCGCAGGAAGAAGCGAAAAAGACCACAAAAGGCAAAGGTGCGGCATCGCGAAAATCCGTTGACGTCTCCGCGCTTGGCGATCCGCCGGCGGGTTTCGCGTGGACGCGCACAGGCCGCCCGGTCGTCGAGGACATGCCGGAAGACAAATTGAACTGCCCCGAGTGTCGCGGTGAGATGGAACTGAAGCGCGGTCGATTCGGCCCGTTCTTCTCCTGCACGAACTTCCCGAAGTGCAAGTTCAATTCAAACCTCCGCGGCCAGGCAAAGAAAGACGCCGAAGAACTGCTTCCCGCGCCGGACCGCCCGAAGCCGATTCCGACGGATATTGAATGCGAAGAGTGCGGTCAGCACATGCTGATTCGCGAAGGACGCAGCGGAAAATTCCTCGGCTGCAGCGGCTACCCGAAGTGCCGAGCAACGCAGGAGCTTCCGGCAGGTCTCGACGTCGAGAAATATGAGAAGGAAGCCGAGCTGGCCGGTGCCGGCAAGTAGCGCAAGCTGATTTTCACAGCGATTCTTTGCGCGAATCATCGTCGCTGGCGATGATTCGCGTTTGCTTTTCGCCGTCTGATTCCATCCCTTTCTGTTTGATTCTGTGACGTTCGCAATTTTGGTTGCTGAGCCTTGCACGGTTCGCGTATCGCTTCCACACAGGCACACTTTTTTCGCACATGGGAGTCAATTGTGAGAAGAATACGAATCATGAAATCGGTCTGCAGCGGGCTGATCGCCGGATTTTTCGCACCGCTCGCGCTGTCCGCCGATGAAAGAAATCGCGCAGAAGCACAAACGCCCGAACTCGAAAAGCGAACATTGACCGCGCGCGACGGTTCGACGATCGAGTATGACTTCGGCCGTATCGAAGTCCCCGAAAATCGTACAAAACCCGACAGCCGAACGATATCGATCGCGTTCGCGCGCATTCATTCGCCGCTCGAATCTCATGGTCCACCGGTATTCATGATTGCCGGCGGTCCTGGCGGTGCAAGCGTCGAAATGGTGACGAAACTCGCAAAAGGTGGAGGATCAGGTTTCCTCAAAATGCTTGGTGGTGACTTGGTCGGCATTGATCAACGCGGCATTGGCGAATCCACGCCGAACCTCGCGTCGCCGGTCCGCTACGAATTCGAACCGACAGCGCCCGGCGACCCGGAAAAAATGCTCGCGATCGTGAAGCGCGTCGGCAAAATTGAAGCGAAGCGCTGGCGCGATCAGGGTGTCGATCTCGATGGTTATACGACCAGCGAAAGCGCCGACGACATGGATGCGGTCCGCCGCGCGCTCGGATACGACAAAATCGTCCTCTGGGGTGCCAGCTATGGTTCGCATCTCGCGATGGCAACACTGCGAAAACATGAAGCACATGTCAGCCGGGCAGTATTGATCGTGCCCGAAGGGCCGGATCACACCTATAAACTTCCCAGTGCCGCGCAGCGCGCCGTCGAGCAGCTCCACGCGAAGGTCGCAGAAGACGAAACCATGCGCGAGGTTGTGCCCGATTTTCTCGGCACACTGCGTACAGTGCTTGAGCGACTGGAGAAAGAACCGGTCTACGTAGAAACCAACGGGCAACGCGTCGGCGTCAGCAAGTTTGACGTGCAACGCTGGGCGGCAAATTACATCGGGTTTCGCGACGGCATGCAGCGCGTACCGGCCGCTGTTCAGCGCATGTCGGACGGTGATTTTTCGGACATCGCCCGGGAGCTGATGAACGACAGAATTCAGGATGGCGTCGGCTCTGCGATGCCGATCATGATGGACGGTGCCTCAGGTGCGACGACGGCGCGACGACAGCGCATCGCGGACGAAGCAAAAACCTGCCTGTTGGCCGACACCGTGAATTTTCCCTTTCCCGGCATTGCCGAAGCATGGAATGCTCCCGATCTCGGAGATGAATTTCGCGGGCCGCTGAAAGCGATTGTTCCGATCCTGTTCATCGCCGGCGAATTGGACTCCCGAACTCCCGTGTCCAATGCACGCGAACTGATGCCCGACTTACCGAATGCGCACCTGATCGTGGTGAAGAATGCCGGGCACGATTTGCGATGGATCGCCTTGCATGAAGCCATCGGTGACTTTCTCGCCGGAAGGACGGTGACGATCACGGAATCCGAGGAACCGCCTTTGGTGTTTGAGATACCCTGAATCCCGCTGAAAGCGTCCTGTGGATTCGCGACGTGGAAAAGCACTCTGTGTCTCATCACGCTGTTGATATCCGCCAATTCACCCATTCATCCCAGTTTATGAATCGAGCGTCACTTTGGAACGACTCATGCGTCGGTGTCGGGAAACGCTTATCCAGACGTTGAACTTCACCCACCGGCAGCTTTTGCTGCGCATCGCGCAGTTCCTGCGTTCGGGCTCGTTCGTAGTCTAATAAATCGCGAGTTTTTGGCTCAGTTGGAGCGGTTGCGAACGATTGCGTAGCCGCGGTTAACTTTTGCCAAAAAAGTCGCAAGTCTTATTCATGCTCCAACCGATATCGCAAGGAGAGCGAGAGGGTAAAAAAGCTTCCTGTGCTGGAAGTTCGGCTGGCGCAAAGATCGACCGGGGTTTTCGGGGGGTTCTGCATACCCGGACGGTCTGACCCAGCTTGTTCCGGCACCAGAAAACTGAGGGTAACAGCATGATGATGAAATGGATCGCCGAAGTGAACGCCGGCGGCAATGTCGCTACCGCCACCGCGGGGCAGACTCCTCTGGTATCGCGTAACGGATCGACGGAAGGAACGCCGCAAGACAGCGTACATTTGTCTACAGAAGCCCGGGCTTGGAGCGTAGAACGACCCGAACTTCTTCGTCGTATCGCCGACATTCGCAAGCAAATTGAAGCCGGAACGTACGCCACAGATGAAAAAATCAACGCGATTCTCGGCGACATCCAAAGTGAAATTCACCAGACGCGTCCGGTACGGCTTCGTGCCTGACGGTGCCTTTCGATCACCCGCTATTGCATACAAAGAAACGCCGTCCAACCCAGGGATCTGAGTTGGACGGCGTTTTTTTTGGGCAAGTTGCTCAGTGCTGTGATCAGACAACATCGCCACGGCGCAGCGCGCAAAGCCGTTAGCTCGCGCGTTTGGCCGTGGATTCGACGAACTGCGTGATCACCTTGATGATCTCAGGATTGAACTCGCTCGCTGCGCCTCCCGCGAGGAAGCTGTCCTCGACGTCGTTTGCCTTTTGATACAACCCGTCCGTCTTGGGTAGCTCGACAAATTTCGCGCGCCGCCGCTCCCAGTTTATGGCGTTGGCCAGTGCTTCGGCATCTTCCCTGCCGCTTACCCAGTCCGCTTCGCCGAACAGAACCAATACGTTTACGTTGAGCCCTTTCCAGGCCGCGATCGGATCAAGTGAACCCAGGGACTGCATGAACCGATAATGGTGCCCGAGAATGTATTCTTCATTCTGCACCAGCATCGCTGCGAAATCCGCCATATCCGGATGTTCTTTGACAATCTCTGCCGGAGATTTTTGGTTCAGGCACAACTCCGCGAGGAACCGCGCCATGCTCCGCACGACTTCGTTGTTCTCCGAAGGATCAACCTGTCGCATCACGTTGTGCCGGCGTGTGTCCGAAAGGCGCGATTCGATGTAGTTGCGCCCCATTCCGGCGAAGGAGACGATGCCCGCTACCGGTGCCTGCTTACAGACCATCGGCGCGACGACCGAACCCATGCGCTCCGAAAAGAGATACACCTGCTGCGGATCGACGAAATCATATTCCCGCAGCCGGCTGACGCCCGCCGCGTACCAATCGGCATACGTTTCCAGCGCCGCATCGCGCGCCGGCGGTCCCTGACTATCTCCGACCCCCGAAGGCTCAACGCGCATCGTCACGAAGCCGGCCCGCGTCAGCCCGTACAACAGCGACTTCTGCGGCGGGTTCACATTTGCCGACCAGAAGTCCACGGACTGCGGCGACAGATCCGGGATAAACAGAATGGCCGGTGAAGTGCCGGATTTGCGGGGCTGCGTCACAATCGTCCGCAGCAGATGACCGTTGACTTCAACAGCATCGTACAACACGTTCAAGTCGTCAGCCGACTCGCGCGGCCGCTCGCTGAGAATGAACGAAATTTCCTCGCTTTTCCCATCCCGTCGAACCAGAAAATGAAGTTTGTCGTTTGCGTGATATTTCTCCATCATCCTGACAAACTGCGGGATGTCCGCAATGTCTTCGCCGTTCATCTTCTGGAAGATGTCGCCTTGCCGGATTCCCGCCTTCTCCGCCGGCGTGCCGGGGAATGTGCCGTTGATCTGGATTCCCTGGGCCGCATCCAGTCCCGCCGCTTGCGCCGCTTCTGGGGTCACCGGAGCAAGCTGAACGCCCAACATGCCCGCCCGCGGGAGTTCGGCTGCCGCGACGGACCCGAATGTCGCACTCATCGAGCAGAACAGCGCAGCGTTCAGCACGGCGCGCGCCGACCTTTTTCCCGGCGAAGGTCGCGCCATCCGGAACGGATGACGGTCTGCGCAGCTTTTGTCTTTCACGGGTTGCATTGCGTAGTACCTCCAAGGTTGAGTGATTCGGGAGCGCCGGACACGGGCGTGCAACCGGCAACTCCCCCAACATGGAGGCTCGCGAAGTCACGATCCACTCAGGTAATCCGGAATGCCGGGAGCTGTCGCTCCCTGCCGACCGAAGCGGAAGATTCAACATTGCGTGAAAGTTCTGAAACAATTGTCAAATAGAATCGATTCGCCCTACTCTCCATGTGTTCCGACGCAGGCGATCGTGAGGCATCGGGAGAGCAGGAAATGAGCATGGAAATCATGTCCGATCCGCGTGTCCGCAGCGTTCGCTGGAAGGATTTGCGGGCAGTCTCCATTTGGGAAACGGTACGAGAATTGACGATTTCGCTGCCGTGGCTGGCCGCGTCACTTTATTTTGCCCAATGTGCCGCGTTCAACACGATCTGGTATTTCCCGGCCTTGGCCTGTTCCTTTCTGTTTTTCTTTGCAGCATTGCGCTAGGTGCACAACGGCTACCATCGCACGCTGGGCATCTCTGCGCGCGCGACGGACCTCTTTCTCTTTGCCATGAGCATCGCGATGCTCGGATCACTCCACGCAATCAAGTTCAATCACCTTCGGCATCATCGACACTGTCTGGATGAATACGACGTGGAAGGCTCAGCCGCGTCACTGCGCGCATGGCAGGCACTTTGCTACGGGCCGCTGTTTACATGGAGACTGCATTCCTACGCGCTCCTCCACGCGCCGCTGAAACTTCGTTCTTGGGTCATGGCTGAACTCGCGGCGAACGGAGTCTGGCTTTTCCTCGTCACGCAGGTTTTTGGGAATCCGGCACTTCTTTATCACGTTGCCGTCATGGTTTGCGCCCATTGTTTGACGGCATTTTTCGCAGTTTGGACCGTGCATCATGACTGTGATCGATCTCACTTCATTGCGCGAACGATTCGCAACCGAACTTCGGCATGGCTGACCTTTGAAATGTTTTACCATGTCGAGCACCACCTTTTTCCCGCTGTGCCGACCTGCCATCTGCCGGAACTCGCCGCACGACTCGACGGCGCGGCACCGGAGTTGCAAGCCGCTCGCGTTTTCGGCGGTCACCGTTTCGAATCGCAACGGCAATCGTCGTCTGATAAAAATCCCACTCGATGAAGAATTGAGAGGCGAGAATGCAGCTCCGGCAACAAATGCGCTAAAAAACGGTAAAATGCGTTCTCGAAGATATAAACTGTTTGCATTTTACGCTAATTAAGTCGATAATTAGTCATAGTTGGCCGTCCAGTCCCAGCCGTTGTAGGCCTCGGGGCGTAGTTTGAGCGCAGTGACGGCCGGCGAACAAACAAGGACATTGCCTCCATGATTCTCCCACTGACCGCAACCAAGCTTC
>JBFWWY010000029.1:0-12545 GCA_050245935.1 Phycisphaerae bacterium
CGCGCGGCGTGTGCAACAGCCGGGCGGCGAAGCCGGGGCGCGAATTCTGGTTTGCCCTGCTGCCGGAATCGGTGGTTGATTCCTCTCCGGGTTTGAAGGCGGCACTGGTCGACCAGACCTGTAAAGCGGGCTTCGAGCCGATCCCGCACGAGTTCGGCCACGCGCTCGGCACAAGCAACGGCGACGAGTACACGCCGGACAGCCCGAACCGCCCCGACACCGACAGCATCATCAACATCGGCAAGCAGATTCGCGAGCGACATGTGAAAGACGTGCTCGATGTGCTCAATACGATGATTCCTGACTGCACGTTTTCCATCGCCAGCATTCGGAAATAACCCGTCCTACAAGCCTGAGTCGTACCACAACCCCGGCGGGGCAGGTCCCAAACCCGCCAGGGCAGTCTGAGGCGCGTTCAACCCCACATCAGAACCGCCGAAAATCTCCATCCGCTCGTATTGACAATCCCCCAATCCGGTCGATAATTCACCCGGCTGTTTGGCAACTCAAACAGTTGTTTCGTACGCTGAATTCAGGGCGGAATCGCCCCTTTTGAGGGTTTCCATGCGACTCGACGAAATTTCGACCGGCGCCTCCCATACTGTTCACATGATCCACGGCAGCGGCGGCATTCCGCAGCGGCTCATGGAGCTCGGCGTGATCGCGGGATCGGTCGTGAAGGTTCTCGGACGTGCTCCGTTCGGCGGAACCCTGCGGGTTCGCGTCGGGGCCGGCCAGCTCGCGCTGCGGTCTGACGAAGCCCGCTTGATCGAAGTTCTGCGAAAATAAGCCGTATCATTTGTGCGTCCCCGGACGCCAAAGAAAAAGCCGCTGCATCCGGATGGGGCGGCACACCAGACTATCCCGTGCCTTCCCCCACAAAATCCAGCGATCGCGACGCGCACGACCAGAAGGCCCCGCCGCGAATTACCTCGCTCACCATCGGCGGTCGTGCCCGCACGGTTGCACTCGTCGGCAATCCCAACATCGGAAAAACCGCGCTCTTCAACGCCCTGACCGGCTATCGACGTCATGTCGCGAATTATCCCGGCGTCACCGTCGAAGTCGCGCGCGGTCCGATTCGCGGCGGCGGCGCGCTGCAACTCGAACTGCTCGACCTGCCCGGCACGTACAGCCTCGCGGCGATTTCGCCGGACGAACAGATCGTTGCGGATGCGCTCACCGGCCGGCTCCCGAAAGGCGAGCAACCGGAGATCATTCTCGCGGTCGCGGACGCGTTGAATCTGCGTCGCACGCTGTATCTTGTCAGCCAGATTCTCGACGCCGGCCTGCCGGTCGTCGTTGCGGTGAACATGATCGACCTCGCGCGCCGCGCCGGCGTCAAGATCGACTTCGAAGAATTGCAGCAGCGCCTTGGCTGCGCCGTTGTGCCGGTTTCCGCGCGCGATCCTCAGACCTGGCGACCACTCGTTGTCGCGCTCGAACAAGCGGCCTTCGACCGACCGCTGCCGAAACACAGCCCCGACCTCGCCGCATTTCAGCCGACACTCGCCGAGCATTTCGCAAGCATTCCCCGCATCGAAGCAATCCGCATCCTCGTCGACGAAGGTGCCGAAGCGGAGAAGCGCTATCTCGCAAAGAACGGCGACGCCGCAATGCTCGCCGATTGCCGCGAAAAGCTGCGCAGCGCCGGCATCGAACTCGTCCCGGAGGAAACCCGCGCCCGCTACGCCTGGATCGACGGTCTGCTGCGCGACATCATCACCGAATCCGCACCGGAGCCGCTCTCGCTCTCCGAGCGCATCGATCACTGGGTCACCCATCCGATCGTCGGCGTGCCGCTGCTCTTCGCAATTATGTTCTTCGTGTTCCAGGCGTTGTTTCAGTGGTCCAGCCCGTTGATGGACGGCGTCGAGAGCGCATTCGGCGCACTGTCGCAACTCGCACGATCCAACCTCGCCGACGGCCCGCTCCAGAGCTTCATCGCCGACGGTCTGATCGGCGGCGTCGGCGGCGTGATCGTGTTCCTCCCGCAAATTCTGCTGCTTTTCGCGTTTATCGCGGTGCTGGAAGATAGCGGCTATCTGTCGCGCGCCGCGTATATGCTTGATCGTTCGATGCGCGCCGTCGGTCTCAGCGGCCGTTCGTTTATTCCATTGCTCTCCGCGTTTGCCTGCGCTGTCCCCGCGATCCTCAGCACGCGCAGCATCGCCGACCGCCGCGAGCGCTTCGTCACCATTCTGCTCGCCCCGTACATGAGCTGCTCGGCCCGGCTTCCCGTCTACGTTCTGATGATTGCGGCGTTCGTCCCCGCGCAGACATGGCTCGGAGGTGTGCTGGGCCTGCAAGGGCTTGTGATGTTCGCGATGTATCTGGTGGGCGCGACGGTTGCGATCCCCGTTGCGTGGTTCCTGCGTCGCACCGCCTTCCGCGGTCCGCCGCCGCCGTTCGTGCTGGAATTGCCCACCTATAAGCTGCCGCGATTGCGCGCGGTCGCGCATCGCGTATGGCGCGCCGGCATCGAGTTCCTCTATCGCGCGGGCACGCTGATTCTGCTGGTGAACATGCTCGTCTGGGCGCTGGGCTACTTCCCGCGCGATCCGCAACTCGCAACGACAGTTGCCGCGCAGGCCGCCGCGCACGACTGGAGCGAAGCCCAAATCGAGCAGGAAATTGACGCTGCTTATCTGCGACAGTCCTACCTCGGTCGCATGGGCAACTGGGTCGAACCCGCCGTCCGCCCGCTCGGCTGGGACTGGCGCATCGGCACCGCGGCGATCGCATCCTTCCCCGCGCGCGAAGTCGTCATCAGCACGCTCGGCACCATCTTCAGCCTCGGCGGCGACACCGACGAATCCTCCGAATCGCTGCGCGCCACGCTCCGCGAAACGCGCCGCCCCGATACGGGAGCGCCGCTCTTTACGCTGCCCGTCGCACTTTCGATCATGGTGTTCTTTGCCTTATGTGCCCAATGCGGCAGCACCCTCGTCGTTATGGGCCGGGAACTCAAATCGTGGTGGTGGCCCGTTTTTTCCTTCGTGTCCATGACGACGATCGCGTACCTCGCAGCGTGGGGGACGTACGTTTGCGCTCGTGCGCTCCTGTAGCACAGCGGCTCGAATCACTCGGGTGAGGAAGCGTCCGGTACACGAATGCCTTTGTCTTGCGTGCCGGTCCTGTTATGATAAAAACGGAGGCAAGCCGGAGGAGGAACAGATGTCAAACTTTCGCAGATTCTTATTTTCGCGCGGCGTTTGGGTCGCAGCGGCTTCTGTAACGGCCGCAGGACCCGTGTCTGCTGCGCAGCTTTTCAGCAATGGCCCTGTCATTACGAATCCGACCGGGGGAACCGGTTCGATCGCCGGTCTGCCGATCAGTCAGGCCGACCCGTTCATGGTGCCGGGAAGCACGTTCACATTCTCGACCACCGGCGTCGCCGCCACGGTCGCGACAAACACCGCCGCGTCGGACGATTTCGTGGTCCCCGCGGCCGGCTGGGATTTGAACAACGTGACGCTCTATGCGTTTCAGTCCGGCCAGACCATGCCGAGCATTACCGCGGTCCACATCAATCTCTGGACCGAAGCACCCTACAACGCGGGTTCGCCTGGACCGTTGCCCGATCCGCTCCCGCAGCCGGTACTCGCTTCGTCGCTCGTGCTCCCTGCCGGCGACGGGACGTTTGTCGCACACCGTCAGAGTGCCACCAGTACCGGTACGGTCCGTCCCATTTTTTCATACACCGTTTCGCTCGATGGCTTGCCGAATGGCGGAATTCTGACTGAAGGCACATATTGGCTGGAATGGTCCTTCGAAGGTGCGGCGGCTCCCTCGCAAAATGTCTTCATGCCGCTCGTTACGCCGCGCGATCTCGCTTTCAATCACAACGCGCGCTTGCTGAATTCGATTGACGGCAGCGCCGGCGGCCCGCGCGTCTGGTTCGAAGGCCGCGAAGGCTTTGTCGCCGGCGTCACGGACGGCCGCGCTTATGGCTTGCCGTTCGAACTGGATGGCGTGATTCTGCCCGAGCCCGGCTCGCTCGCGCTGCTGCTGGGCCCGGCCCTGCTCATGATGCGCCGTCGCCGCGCATAAGCTGCTTTTCGTGCGGGAGTCCGACGCTCCCGCCGAGCCGCATTGCAATTTCGGGAGTCCGAGGCTCCCGCCGAGTTGTGTTGCAATTTCGGGAGTCCGAGGCTCCCGCCGAGCCGTGCAGCGATCTTGGGAGTCCGAGGCTCCTGCCGAGTTGTGTTGCGATTTCGGGAGGGCGAGGCTCCCGCCGAGCCGTTCTTCGTTCAACGATCTCGGAAAAGCGATCGTCGACTTCCCCGCATTTTTCTCAAAGCTTCACGGACCGGTTGAGAACCGGTCCTCTACGGATATTTGAAAACGTCGTCCCGGCTCGCCGGCGCGCGGCGAACCGGGACCCCCTCGCGACGTGGATGCGATGGCCTTTTCCCTATTGCTCTTTCACGTCGATGTTGCGGTCTTTGAGAATCTCGCGCGCGATGTCGCGTGCCGGGTAGCCCCAGGCCTTTGCACCCTTGATGTTCGTTGCAAAAAAATAGTTGCCGCGCTCCGTCTCCACCCACCCGACAAACCAGCCGATCTGCGGAAATTCCTCGCATTCCTCGCACGAGCCGGTTTTGCCGAAAAGGTTGCCGTCGGGAAATTGCCGGATGACGTCGCGCGCGATGTGCTGGTTACGCACTGCAAACGGCAACTGCTCGTGCTTGAGCTTCATCAGGAACGCCACCTGCTCGTCCGCTGACACGCGCAGCGATGAACTCAGCCAGAACGTCGTCAAACCGCCGGACATATCGCGATTGCCATAGTCGAGCTTGTCGAGCGACGCCTGCATCTGCGTTTCACCGACGCGTTTTGCAAGTTCCTGAAAATACCAGAGCACCGAGTGTGCCACCGCCGAGCGCAACGCATGATCGCGGTTGAGCGGCTTGCGCGGATGTTCGGTGCCGTCCCAGCGATAGACGTCGTCCGCATCGCGCACGACGCCCGCCTCCAGACCGATTAGTGAATTCGGGATTTTGAACGTCGAGCAGGGGGGCAAACGCTCGGCGCAGCGGGAAGGCTGATAGCGATAGACTTTTTCCGCAGCTTCGTCCACCAGCACAAAGCAGCCGTCAAAATCGCCGAAGAACCGCTTGAGGTCGATCTCCGACGCGTCCAACGCAGCGAAATCCTTCCCCGCCGTCGGCTGCGAGGTGGGATGCGTCGTCGCGGATAGTGAGGTTGCGGCGGGTTCCGTAGAGATCGGATGTTGCGCCAGACAGCCGCCCGCAATCGCGACAACGCTCGCGCAAACCAAGACTCCCCTCGGCAGAAATCGACTCATGACGCGCCCTCCGTGGCGGTATTTGTGTGCTGTGACTCTCTCGAACCCTGATGCGCGTAGGAATACTCGACATTTCTTCCCGCGCCAACGAAAAAATTGTCGAGTTTTGTGAGCAACGGGACGGCTGCGTGCGACTGAAAAAATCGCTGAACCCTGCGGACGTGACGCCGGCACAACCGAGAAGAAAAAATCCGGAACGCACGCACATCACAGCGATAAGCAGGCCCCTTTTGTCCTTCCGGAAAATCCCCGCAGAACCGCTTGCAGGCTACCGCGCTGCCCCCGGATAATGCCGCCGTCGTCGCGGATCTTAAGGCAGGTGCCGTAAGCGCGCACGACGGATGGCGTTACCTATAGAAAGCGGCGTACGCGGGCGCGGGGCGCACGCGCGCATATTTCCAGAAGAAACGCACAGGAGTAGTGAAGATGACGAGTGTAACGATGCGGCGTGTGTTCTTGTTCGGTGCGACGATCTGTTTCGCGGTCAGCACAATGGCGGATGATCTGGCCGACGTGGAAAAGAAAATCCACGAAAAAGCCAAGTCGATTAAGTCCGTGCAGGCGAAAGTCAAAACCGTCACGGACATGTCGATGGAAGGCTACAAAATGCAGGGCGAGAGCATCGGCGAATATCAGATGATGAAGAATGCCGCCGGCAAAATGATGATGCGGATGGAGACCAAAGATAAGAACAAGACGGAGGTCGCAGGTCAGACGAACGAGACAGAAGGCACAAACCTCATGATCAGCGACGGCGAATTCACGTATTCCCTGAGCGATATCAACGGCGTGAAAACGGCGTCGAAGGCCGCGCAAGGCGACTGGGACCAGATGCCTTTCACAGGGTATCGCGAGCAGTACACCATCAAGCAATTGCCCGATGAAAAGGTGGACGGCGCAGCCGCCTGGGTCTTCGAAATGACGCCGAAGGAAAACGTCGGCGCGATGGCCGGTTCCAAAATGGTCATTTCCTTCCATCAGGAAAGCGGCATGCCGATCAAGACAGTGAGCTACAACGCCGAAGGAAAGCCGCAGTTGACGATGACCATGACGGATATCAAATTGAATGACAACATTTCGGCAGACCGCTTCGTTTTCAAAGCGCCGCCGGGCGTGGAAGTGATGGACTACAGCAACATGCAGAATCAGACGGAGTGGCAACAGAACGTCAGCGAAGACGACGACCAGTAATCCGAACCCATCGCGATGTCCCGTTCTGAATGATGTCCAGAAAGTAGCGTCCGCACCCCCGTGCCGGACGCCGCCAGAACAGTAGCGTCCGCGCCTCCGTGCCGGGCGGATGACTGACGAATCTCGGGGTGCCACTGGCGGCTTGCCGCCAGTGTCCTGCGTTGCGATTTCGCGGCAACCACGGCTGTCGATTACCCTGTGTCGGATGACCGACCATCCTCCACTACCCGCCGCGCCGCCGCGCCCCGCGATCGACCTCGATCTCTACTGCCCCAAGTGCCACTATCCCCCGGGCCACCTCACCAGCGACCGCTGCCCAGAGTGCGGCCTGCCACTCGACTTCCTCGACGCCGCCGAGTCGCGCGTTCCCTGGGTCCGCAAGCGCGGCGTCGGCAAAATCTGGGGCTACCTCGCGACAACGCTGATCATCGTTTCTCTGCCGAGCAGAATCTGGCGCGAATTCTACCGCCCAATTTCTGTCAACCTGTCATGGCGGTACTTGTGGGTGACGGTTTTTCTGACAGTCTTTGGTGTCGCCGCACTTGAGACGCACGCCTTGTTCCAACCGGATTGGCTGCCATTGCAATACCAGCCTGCAATACAACGCGTGGGTTCGGCGACTGATAACAATTTATTCGCAGATACGTTGATTGGTGACCGGGCGGTTGCGATCGGTTGGATTCCGGTTTTGGGTGCTTTGGTCGGTTTGGGGCTTGGCATTGCGATCGCAGTTTTCATATTCGCGGCGATGCCGACGGCGTTCTTAGGGGTTCGCACACTGCCGACAGAGTTGCAGATCCGTGCCATCGCGTTGCGGAATTACACGAGCAGCGCTTTGCTGGTCGTTCTGCTTGCGATGTTCGCAGCTTATTTGTGGACAGTTCTTGATTATGTCTCCAACGACAGCCTTGACGGCAACTATCTCTTACTGCATGGCATCGCGATTGGACTCGCGCTCCTGTTCCTCTGGATACAGCAGGCACGTCTCACCTATTTTCTGCATCGAGGAGGAAGCGCCGTAATCACGACCGCATTCGCGCTACCGTTCCTCAGCCTCGGATTGGGATTAGCCGCTTCAGTCAGACAAACCGCGCGGGTACCGCTTCCGCAGCATCCTCCGGGCGGTGCGACTGCGCAGATGTTGTGCTGGGCATCGCGGGAGTTGTCGGGGTAATTTGACATGTCCCCATCATACAAAGAAAAACCCCCGCGATTGCGCAGGGGTCGCCGATCAATACTCGGCTTCGTGGTAATGGAGTTTGCTGTGCGTAATCAGCATTCCGACTTCGAGCGTCCCGGCCCCTCGCTTGGCGCGAGGGGTTCGGTCATACGCGATGCGACGCGTTCGTCATGCTCGTGAATACCAGTTTGCGTTTCGCATCGCATCGCATCGCAGCAGCACCGCGCTCACAGCACGACTAGACGCCGGTCAGCAGTGCAACGAACGGACCGATGTCGCTCACCGTGACCGCACCGTCGTTGTTGATGTCGCCGTTCTCAATGTCGCAATTCGGGAACTGCGCCGCGTAGCCGCCCGGATTCGTCAAGGCGAGTACGAACGGGCCGATATCGCTCACCGTCACAGCGCCGTCGCAGTTCATGTCACCGATCAAGCCCGGCTCGTCATACTGAAATTCGAACGCACCCTTATCGACGACCACGCCGGAGACGCGCGAATGAAAATCAAAGTCCAGCGGGAGTTTCTCGGTCGTGTCGCCATCCTGATCGAGATCGCCGAGGTCTTGCGGCACCATGTCGTTGCCCGCGCCGTCGATGGCCGGGGAGACCGCCTGAAGCCGGCAGTTGTCGTCAAATGTTCCCCAGATGTTGTCCGGGCCGTCGCCGTCGACGAACAGCGGGTTCGAACCCGTCGCGCCGCTTTCGCCTTCAATCGTGTTGGCCCAGTACGAGAACGTCGAACCCTGACCGGACGTCCCGACTTGCGCTTCCAGCGGCGTTTGCGCAAACCCCGCTTCGTTTTCCCACAGAATTGAGTTGCGCAGCACGACGTCCGCCCCTTGCTTCGCATAGATGCCGCCGACCCATTGTCCCGCAACGTTGCCCGCGAGGGTGCAGTTGATCACCGAAACCGCGCTGCCATTTCCGTACGCTTCAATGGCACCGCCGCTGCTGCCGACGTAGTTTCCGTGGAAGAACGAGTTGGCGATCATGCCGTCGCTGTCACCAAAATAAACCGTACCTTCAAAGCCGTCGTTCGCTTGAAACTCACAGTTATACATCTTGAGCGGATGAATATCGGAGTGGTACAGCGCCGAACCGCGGAACGCCTCATTGTCGTAGAAAAAGCAATCGACAAACGTCGGCGAACCGAAATCACAGTAAACGCCGCCGCCGAGATCAACCGAGTAGTTGCTGACGAAGGTACAGTTGCGAATCGTCGCGCTGCCGCCTTGCAGGCGCATGCCGCCGCCGTGCCCGCCGTCCACCGTGCCGTTGTCGCTGTCATACCCATTGTGAATGCGGAAGCCGTCGATGATCGTGTCTGCGGCGGTGAGATCTGCGACGACGACGGTATACGAGTTATCCGTCTGCAGGCTCGTGTTGCCGATGTTGCCGTTCAAGTACGTCAGAAGAAGGCCGCGCTGATCGATGCTCGTCTCACTCCCGGCAAACCCGCCGTACATCTCGATGTGATTCGGAATGCGGAAGCTCGCGTTGCGATCCGTCGTCGTCGTCGGTCGGTACTGACCGTTCGCGACCCACATTTCCGTATTTTGACCACCGGCAACGCGTGCGGTACTCAATGCGGTGACGAGCGAGCTGAACGCATTCGCCCAGCTCGCGCCGTGGCCGAGCCCGTTTGCGCTATCGTCGACATACATCCGCAACCGCGGCTGATTGAGCTGCACAAGCTGGAAGCCCGCCAGATTCGCCGCGCCGCCGCCCGTCGGCACCAGCGAAAAACTCAGCGTGCCCGGCGCGTTGACGTGCACTACATGCAATCCATGCGTCGCCCCAACGAAGTAGCTCGGCGAAAAGAGCTGCGTACCGACATTCTGATCCGCTTGGCTTGTTGAGCCGCCAACGTTGACGATCGTCGTGACCTGCGAGTTGGGATTCAACGCGTATGTATACAATGCATAGTCGCCGGGAATCAGGTTGGAAATGGTAAAGTTCAGCGTCGTTCCGTTCGATCCCAGCAGTACGTCCTCCAGCAGCCGCTCGTCATCGCCGCTGATGCCGGCGTTGGATGCCCCGATCACGTTCGCTGACCCGGTCCGGCTGACCGAAACAGGGGTCGGCTGATTCGCGAGATTTCGCAGCGCATAGCTGCCGCCCGACGAGGAGCCGATCCCGTTCCAATAACCGGCCATCCCCGCTGCCCCTTGGAATGCGTTTGTCGGCGCACTCGAACCAGGTCCGGAAACCCAGTCGACGTCCACATTGAACGACTGCCCGAACACCGCCGCCGCGCTCATCCCGATGAAAAATCCGATCATCCATTTCCGCATGTCTGGTTCTCCGTTGCTGGATTGTTGTTGCGTAATGTCCGTCCGCGACATCCACGCAGAACCGGCGTCTGACCCTTGAATTTTTTCCGGGTTGCCTCTGCGGAGTAGCGTTAAAACGCTGGATCGAGACGGCACGGGTGCCGAAATTGTGTGCCCGAGTTGGAGCGATAACCCCACTTCAATACGTCTCAGCACAAGGAAACCTGCGCAGTTCACCCTCAGCGTCCATTCCGGCGACTATTCACCGTTGATATGATGGGTGCGGCACTTTCGAGGTCATGCCGTTTGGAAAACGATTCGGACGCCACAATGATTCTGCATGCGCTGACGCGCGGGAACGCATCCGCCGCCGCGCAACTCTTCCCGTTGGTCTATCGCGACCTGCGGGCTGTGGCGGCCTCCAAACTGCGCAACGTCCGGGCCGATCACACGCTGCAGGCCACCGCGCTCGTTCATGAATCGTTCCTCCGGCTGGTTCAGCAGACCGGAGCCGAGTGGAACGGCCGCGGGCATTTTCTCGCCGTCGCCGCCACCGCAATGCGGCAGATCCTCACTGATCACGCGCGCCGTCGCGCAGCAGCAAAACGCGGTGCCGACTGGGGCCGCGTCACCCTCTCGAACGTGGGCGTCGGTGACAAGCCTGAACTCGACGTGCTCCGCCTGGACGAATTGCTCCAGGAATTGTGCGAAGCCGATCCGCGCAAACACCGCGTTGTCGAGCTTCGCTTTTTCGGCGGCCTCACGGTCGACGAAATCGCGGAGGTGCTCGGCGTATCGAAATCCACTGTGGAAAGCGACTGGCGCGCAGCACGCGCCTGGCTGGCCGTGGAGCTGGAAAAGTAATGGCCAACGCCGCACTTCAGAAAGCGCTACAGATTTTTGAGCAGGTTTGCGACCTGCCTGCGGACAAGCGCGAGCAGGCACTCAACGATGCCTGCGGCGCCGATCTGGCTTTGCGAAGTCGCGTGGAGGCGATGCTTCGTCAGGACACGAACGAAACCCACCCGTTGCACGTCAATCTCTTCGCGAACAACTCGTCCGCACAAGCGAACGATACGCAGGGCTCCGTCGACGAACACCCCGCCCAGATCGGCGGCTATCGCATCGTGCGCAAGATCGGCGAAGGAGCAATGGGCACAGTCTATGAAGGTCGCCAGCAATCGCCGAAACGCGCCGTCGCGATCAAGGTGCTGCGCCCCACAGGAAACTGGCACTCCCTGCAGAAGCGCTTTGAACACGAAGCTTTCATTCTCGGTCGCCTGCAGCATCCCGGCATCGCACAGATCATTGAAGCCGGGCGGCAACCGGCACCCGGCGGCGAGCAGCTTTACCTGGTGATGGAACTCGTGCGGGGCCGGGAACTTCTCAAGTACGCTGAAAACAAACCGCTCGATAGCCGGCAACGTCTCGAGCTCTTTATCCGCATTTGCGAAGCCGTGCAGCATGCACACCAGAAAGCCGTTATCCATCGCGACCTCAAGCCCGCCAACATTCTCGTCGTCGACGATGAAAGCACGCTCTCGCGCCTCACGGATACCGCCGTCCGCGTTTCCGGTCAGCCGAAAATTCTCGACTTCGGCGTCGCACGTCTGACGGACTCTGACCTTCACGTGACGACGGTCGCGACGGGCATGGGGCAGATGATCGGCACATTGCCCTATATGAGCCCCGAGCAGATCGTCGGCGACCCGCAGGAAATCGACACCCGCGCTGATGTCTACTCGCTCGGCGTCGTGTTGCACGAGCTTCTCACCGGGCGTTTGCCGTACGATCTGCGCAACCGCTCTATGTTCGAAGCCGCGCGCATCATCCGCGAAGACCCGCCGCAACGGCTCAGCGCGATCAACCGCGCCCTGCGCGGCGATCTCGACACGATCGTGGGCAAAGCGCTGGAGAAGGATAAATCACGACGCTACCAGTCCGCTTCGGAACTCGCCGCCGACGTCCGCGCATTTTTGGATAGCGCGCCGATCGCGGCCCGTCGTGACAGTCGTTTCTACGTACTGCAGAAAACGCTGAAACGCTACAAGCTCGCGACGAGCATGGCCGCGGCGCTACTCCTTCTTTCAATCGGTTCCGCGATCGCATTCGCGTCGCTTTACCGCAAGGCCGACGCCGCCGCGCTCGCCGCACAGCGCGAAAGCCTCCATGCGCAGGAAGCCGAAGCCGCCGCCCGCCGCCAGGCACGCCGCGCATTCGGCATCAGTTCATTCCTGCAACACGTGCTCCAATCGGCGGATTCCCGCGCGCTCGGTCGCGATGCAAAGATCGTCGATTCGCTCGAATACGCGCGCAATCGCATCGATGAAGTTCTCGCCGACGACCTCGAAAGCAAAACCGGCGCGTACTATGCATTGTCGCAAACCTACGGCGATCTCGGCCAATACCCGACCGCCGAAGCGCTGATTCGCCAGGCGCTGCAACTTCTGAAAACGCTGACACCGGATGGTTCCAGCGAGCTGGGCGACCTCGTCAATCACCACGGCGCGATGCTTTTCGCGCTGGGCCGGTTCGACGAGGCGGTTGTCCTGTTCAACGAAGCACTGCGCTGCACAAGAAGTTCTCGCCTG
>JBFWWY010000030.1:0-12534 GCA_050245935.1 Phycisphaerae bacterium
CAAATGATCAAAGGCCCGCGCTTCCTCTGGCTCCGTTGGACCAAAGCAACGTGCCGGCGCTGGTTCACCCGCCCCGATCTCGATCTCGACTATTTTCGCGGTGCGCATTTCGGCTATACGCGTTTGGCGGAGCGTGTTGTTCACGAGCGAACTGTGCTGCGTTTGCGCGACACGTTCGCGGTGTTGGATGAAATCACCGGCAGGGGCACACACGACGTCGCGTTACGCTGGCGGCTTTGCGATACCTCGTGGCGGCAGACCGAGAACAATTTTCGCGCAGAGATCGACGGGAACGAATACGCAGTCGATATCGCAAGTACGGCTCCGGTTGCATCGCGAATTGCACGCGGCGAGGAGAAACCCAACGTCGAAGGATGGGAATCACGTTATTACGCCGTGAAGACGCCAGCACCCACGATTCTCGCACCGACGTCTGCGACGCTGCCGCTGCGTTACGTGACGGTCTTCGGCCCCGCCGTCGAGCGAGACAGATCGATCGCGCTGCTGCCGGATTCCGCAACGCTTCGCGTGCATGAATTTACGCCGCAGCTTTCTACCTTTATCGCCCAACTCGCAGATTGGCGCATCGCGGCGAACAGCGCCGTTGTTCCGCTTTAAGGTCCTCGCGCGAAGAATGTGCTCGCAGCGCGAATCTCTTCGCAAATCAATCCACCCCGCTGTCGCGACGATACACCCATGGAATCCGTAAACACGCAGGAATCGCTCTGCGTTGCGCGGATGTTGCCTGAAGAAGCACCACCTTAATACGGCGGATCGACAGCGGCATGGATATCGCAACGATTATCGGCATCATCCTCGGAAGCGCCCTCGTGGTCGGTTCGATTCTTCTCAACACTTCGATCATGACGTTCGTGGATATTCCCTCGGCACTCGTTGTTATCGGCGGCGCGATCGCTGCGACGCTGACGGCGGCACCCCTCGGTCAGGTGCTCAAAATTATGGGCATCACAAAGAAGGCGTTCTTGACCAAACCGGCCAATCCGGTCGAATCCGTGAAGTCGATGGTGCAGCTCGCCGAAGTCGCCCGTCGCGACGGCATCCTCAGTCTCGAATCACATCTCGCGGATGGCGATCACGATGAATTTCTGACCCGCGGGCTTCGCATGGCGATCGACGGGCAGGACCCGAGCGTGATTGAAGGTGCGATGGAAGCGGAAATCGAGACGCTGCTCGATCGGCACAGCAAAGGGAAGGCGCTTTTCGATACCATCGGCAAGTACGCACCGGCATTCGGCATGATCGGTACGCTGATCGGTCTGGTCGTCATGTTGCAGAACATGGACAATCCCGACGATCTCGGACCTGCGATGGCGGTTGCGCTCATCACGACGTTTTACGGCTCCTGCATCGCAAATATGTTCGCGCTGCCCATTGCCGACAAGCTCGCGACGCGCAGCTCTGAGGAATTTGCTTCCAAGAGCCTGATCGTCCGCGGTGTCATGAGTATTCAGGCCGGTGACAATCCGCGCGTCGTTCAGCAGAAGCTGATGGCATTTCTCGATCCGAAGCAACGCAAAATTGTCGCTGACGCGCTCGACGGCGCCTGATGAAATCCGGAGGACACCCATGGCGCTGAAGAAGAAAGATCCGCCCGCGCCGATGGGCGCACCGGACTGGATGGTCACCTACGGCGACATGGTGACGCTCCTGCTCACGTTCTTCGTCTTGCTGCTTGCGATGAGCGAAGTGAAGGAGGAGGAGAACTTCCTGGAGTTCATGCAGGCGGTCAAAGAAGCGTTCGGCTACGTCGGCGGCGTCAAATCAATGCCGCTTGAAGACGTCGAAATGCCCCGCAATATCGACTTTACCGAAATGCTGATGATCCCCGTCGATGCCCACAACTTCAGCCGCTCCAAACAGAAAGGGGTACGCGGCAAGGAGGATCAGGTGACCTCGATCCGACGCGGCGAGCAGTTCGACGTCGGCGGCAAGATCTTTTTTGAGCCGCTTTCTCATGCGCTGACGGATGATGCGGTGATTCAGGTAAAGGATTTTGCTGAGAAGATGCGAGGCTACACCACGCAGATTCAGGTTCGCGGACATTGCAGCAAGCAGCCCGTCGCAGGCACGCCGTACGACGATCATTTCGATCTTGCATTCGCGCGCGCCGCGGCAATCAAAGATGCGCTCATTCGCGAAGGAATCGAGGCGCAGCGCGTATTGCTTGTCTCCGCAGGCATCAATGAACCCTTCACCAGGGCCGTGTATACCGACGCCGAACGCCGCCTCAATGACGTTGTCGAAGTACTGCAGGTTGACGTACGTGTCGATGAATTTGAAGCGCCGGAGGCGCTCGGGACCGTGCCGCCGGACAACCTGTCCAGCCTCACAGGCGATTGATCGAAACCATTATTCTGCAGTGTGGTCTGCGGTCGGAACGACGTCACGCGACGCTGGTTGCGAGGTTGTGGGCGTTGGCGATTCCAGAGGATCATCGCGAAAGCGGACGATAACGGTCGCGCCATTGTCGTCGTGCCGGGGTCGCGCGGCTTTCGAAGCGTACAGCGCGTCATCTGCCGCCCGCCGAAACTCGTCCGCCGACCATGATCGTTTGAATTGTGCGATGCCGGCGCTCAGGCCGACCTGGATCGTGGCGTGATGAAGCGACAGAGGAGTGTCCTCGAGTTGTCGGAGTACTCGTGCCGCGACCTGCTCGGCTCCGTCCCCATCCGTTGCAGGCAATAAAATAAGGAACTCATCTCCGCCGACCCGCGCAGCGATATCAAACCCGCGAAGCTGAGCGCTCATACATGCCGCGGCATGCTTCAGCACTTCGTCGCCGCTGAGATGTCCGAATTGATCGTTGATTTTCTTCAGACCGTCCATATCGAGCGCGATCATCGACAGGGGAGTGGAGAACCGATTCGCGCGCTGAACCTCGGCCTGCAGAATTTCCTGAAAGCTCCGCAAGTTGCATAGCCCGGTCAGACAGTCAATACGCGCTTCATTCGATTCCTTCGCGAGCCGCTGCGCCTGCTGCAGCGCCGTTCCCAAAAACAGAGAAATCAAGGGAAGTGTCGCAGGCTCACGAAACTGCGCGTCGCGACCCAGCAGTTTCAGCGCTCCCACACATTTCTCGCGGCTGACGAGAGGAAGAACAGCTTCCGACGCATTCTGGCACGAAGACAACAGGCGGGGTTCTGCACAGTCGAAGTTGCCACTGACCGGGTTGAAATGCGCAAGAAGTGCGCTCATTTCGGATTCCGTACTCGCCATGAGTCGCGACGACCGGACAACGTCGGAAATGCTTGACGTGCTCGCGACCAGTTCCGTTGCTGCGGAATCCGCTACGAACAACAGTCCCTCCGTAAAGCCGAGCTGCCGCGGCAACGTCGTGCACAGCGCCCGGCATAGAGTTGTGACGTCCATCGCAAGATAGTCGAGCAGCCACGCGGGCAGTGAATGCAAATCTGAACCGCGGTCCCCGGAGCCTGAATCTGCCTGCCGTGCCGTTCCCCAGAGAATGGCGAGGTCAAACGTCGAGATTGGCAATCGAACAATCGGGCTCGACGGCCAGTGTGCCGGCGGTTGGAGCGATGGCGGCGCAAGAATGACCAGCGACCCCGCGGTCGGCGCAGTCATCGGTTCCGCATCGCGGAGATCCACCCAGCACTGTCCCGCAAAATTCGCGCGCGAAACTCGAAATGCTTCGTGGCTCAGCGTCTGCAGAGCCGCGCCGGCCGGCTTCGCGGCAGCAACCTGCTGCAGCAGCGCCGCATCGTCCGAGATGAGTTGCACATACACCATGTTTCCGTCCGGGAACGAATGACGGGAGAACAGTTTGATTATACCTATCGGAGTGGTGCAGTGCGCACCTGCAGCCGAAACCGCCCATCTTCCATGCGGCCGAACGTAACGATTGCGCGGCGCAAAATTGTCCGGCTTTTCTCGCGCGGCCTGCCGATAGGACTTCTACACCAACAGGTGCCGCGCGGCGGTGACGTCGCAGGATTCCAGTGTCGGGTTCGATTTGGCAAGCGGTTTGAGGTCCATGTTTCAACGGCTCAAAGATGGCATTCAAGGCCGGTGGCAGGCGCCGCTGGGGGTCCTCGCCGTCGTGGTCGCTGTTTTTGCCGCGATCCGGCTCAATCCCTCGGCGCAGGGACCGGAGTTCGAAGCGATCTGCGCCGAACTTCACGACGCGCGACTGTCCGGCAACGCGAGCGCCGCCGCCGATACTGCCGCAAACCTGCTGCAAACAGAGCCCGCACCGACTGCGGAAGAGCAGGCATTTCTGCACGACTTCATCGCAGACATTCTGTACGACACGTTACTCGAAGCGCGCAACCCGACCATTCCGCAAGCGGAACGCATGCTTGAGCATGCACAGGCTGCGCGCCATCAGGGCACCGTGGATACGCCGCGCCGAAAAATGCGCATCGCGGACGGTCTGTATTGGAGCAATCGACTTCCGGATGCGGCGCGGAATTATCGCGAGGTTTTGCAGCTTCCCATCGATGCCGCCGACAAGCGAACGATCGCGCGTCGGCTGGTGGCCATGTCACCACCTGGGCCGGAAGGTCAAACCGAGCGGCAGACACTGCTGCGGCAAATTCTGGACGACGAAACAGCCCCCGTAGAGGAAATCTGGTGGGCGCTGCAGCAGGAGCTTTCGAGCGCATTGGCACAAAAGGACATCGCCGCAGCGCGTTTGCTTATTGATCAGCACGGCACGCGACTTCGCACGTCCGATCTGCGCGGCTATCTCGATTATCTCGATGCCTGGGTCCTCGTTCACGAGGGTCGCACCGCGGAGGCGGCACCCCTGGTCCAGTGGATCGACGACTGGCTGGGAAAGCAGCCGCTTCGCGAGGATCTGCTCGATCAGTTCGGACATCTCCCGGCAATGAATCGCTGGCTGATGGGACGGATTCACCTCACCGACAATCTTCCGGAAAAAGCGATCGAAAGCTTCGAAAGTGCGATTCAGATTCAGCCTTCGGGAAGCTTGCTGGTGGGCGCACTCATCGGCAAAGGCCAGGCGCTGGCGAAGCAGGATCGTCATGTTCACGCTTGCGAAGCATTTGCTGAGGCCCTCGCTGCGATCAGGAAAAGCGTTCAACTCGACGCACTCCGCACGGAAACGGCAAACGCATTGCGCGAGCTTTTCAATCAGCAGCGCGATGCGGGTCGCTTCGAAACAGCCGCCGAGTATGTCAAGCTCGCCATCGACGTGACGCCGCAGGACGCGCTGGATCAGCGTGTCGAGTTACTCGAAGCGTTGGGCACATCGAGCCTGAACGCTGCCGGCCACCAACAGGACCGAACCACCCGCGGGCGGTACTACGCCCAGTCCGGCGATGCCTTCGCGCAGGCCGCAACCAGCGAGCAATTCGATATGGATCGGCGCGCGGCACTGCAGTGGCGCGCAGCCCAGTCCTACGACAAAGCCGGCCGCAACCGCACGCTGCGAAATCTGCTCAGTCGCTTCATCGAACAGCGCTCCAATGATCCACGTCTCCCGACGGCCCGACTCATGCTCGGGCAGGCACATGAAATCGCCGGTGATCACACCACCGCGCTGAAACATTATCGCGCGATCATGGCCGATTACCCGAAACTCGAGGAAGCTGCCCGTGCGCAACTGCTGTCCGCCGGCTGTTTGCTGCAGTTGGGAGAGCAGAACGTACCGGAGGCGGAACAGTTGCTCGCAGATCTGCTGAGCAACGACTATGTCGCGCCGGATGCGAACGTGTTTCGCGAAGCGCTGCTCTCGCTCGCCGATCTGCAGTACAACGCGCAACGCTATGGGGATGCGATCAGTCGTCTACAGGGATTTCTCGAACGATTTCCTGACGACGTTGCGCGGACCCGGGCACATTTTCAATTGAGCGATTCTTATCGTCTGAGCGCGTTCGCACTTCGCGAGGCCGCGATGACGCACGCCGACGCAGCCACAGTATTCGAACAGAGCAAAGAGCGATTCCGCGAGGCGTTGCGGAACTATTCCGCGCTGCGTGACCGCCTTGGCGGGAATCAGGAGAGAAGCGAGGCCGACGCCGTCTATTACCGGCTCGCCACGCTTTACGAAGCCGATTGCCTCGCCGAGCTCAACGAACCTGAATCGATCGATACAGCGATTCTGAAATATCGCCGCGCGGCGGCGGAATTTGACCGCAGCGACACCGCGCTGGTTGCGCTGGTGCAGATTGCAAACCTGCATTTGCGCCGCGGCGAGACGGTCGAAGCGGCGCGTGCCATCGAGCGCGCCCGCTGGCTCGTGCAGTCGCTTCCCCAGGAAGGATTTTCTACGTCGATCGATGGATATACACGCGCCGACTGGAAGCGCTACCTCGAACTGATGACCAGTTCACACCTGTTCCGCAATGTCTTCGCCGCAAAATGACGGCGTTTACGGGAGACAACATGTCAACGACGGATGTCGGCACCACGGGCAATGAAGTCATCGCACTGCTTACACTGCAGCGCGATCTGTATCGTCGGCTCAGCGAACTCGCGCGTGCCCAGCAATCGCTGATTACGGACAACCAGCCGGAAATCCTGCTGAAAACGCTGACGGAGCGGCAGTCGATCATCAATCGACTGGCCCGGCTGAATGAGCAGCTCGGCCCCTATCGTCGCACTTGGGAACGGACCTACTCCAACCTGCGCGACGATCAGCGCGGTCTGGTGAACGGCCTGCTCGACGACATCAACAGCATGCTGCGGACAATTTTACACAGAGATCAGGAGGATTCGCAGCGGCTCGCCGCCCGCAAACAAACCGCCGCGGCAGAATTGCGCGAAATCCAGACCCATTCGACGGCAAATACGGCCTATGGCGCGCCGGCCATAAGTAAATCTGCAATTGCTGCCGATATTACAGGGTAGGCGCAAAATCGACTGTTTGAGCCCGCGAACCAAGGAACACATGTTGAACGCAATCGCGAAAAGCTGTCCCGACACCGACCTGAGCAGCGTGCTCAGCGAATATCTGTCGGTCACCTCACGTCTGCAGGAGACGCATGAGCGACTCCAGCAGGAGGTCGTGCGGCTGCGCAGCGAACTCGCGTCCAAAGATCGAGAACTGGAGCGTAAACGCCGATTGGCGGCCTTGGGCGAACTCGCAGCGGGGATGGCGCACGAAGTGCGCAATCCGCTCGGCGCCATCCGGATTTACAGCGGACTGCTGCGCGACGAATGCCTCGGAAATGAACCGGTCCGTGAACTCCTCGACAAAATTGAAGTCGGAATCCGGGCCATCGACGGCGTTGTACAGGATACGCTTTCGTTGTCGCCGCGCTCCAAAGGTCTGACCGTTCAGCCGATCCAGCCGATTCTTGTCAGTGCAGTGGAAATGTCATGCGGCCATCTGCAACGCCGCGACGTCTCCGTCGTGCTGGAATGCAATACCGATTCATCGTGCATTGCCGTCGAGGCCGATGGACTGCGCCGCGTACTGATCAATCTGCTTGTGAACGCGGCGGACGCATCAACACCGGGCAGCGAGATTGTTCTGGCCGCGACCGTGACCGGCGCAATGATGCATGTAACCGTGCAGGATACCGGCAGCGGCATTCCGCCCGAACTGCTGGATCAGATCTTCAATCCGTTTGTGACCACCAAGGATCACGGCACCGGATTGGGACTGACGATCGCACATCGACTCATCGAAACCTACGGCGGGGAACTGTCCGCCGCGAACCGTGAGGAAGGCGGCGCCGAATTTCGCATTTCGCTGCCGCTGGCCACCGAACCGACTGTTGGGGAATCCACAAACTTCTACCGTGATCAAGTCGCATAATGGACGAAAGGACGCGCTCCATGGCACAGATTTGCTTAATTGACGACCAACCGATGCTTCGCGATTCACTGACGAAAGCACTTGGAAAGAAAGACCACAAGCTTTATACGTTCGAGAACGCGCACGACGCGATCACGCACATGCGCCAGCAGGAAGCCGACGTCGTCGTGACCGACCTGCGAATGCCCGGAATGGATGGCATCGCTTTGCTGCGCGAATTGCGTCGGCTCGGCTTTGAAACGCCGGTGGTCCTGATGACCGCGCACGCATCCGTTGAAACGGCGGTAGAGGCGATGAAGCTTGGGGCCTTCGACTACATCGAAAAGCCCTTCAACGTCGAAGAACTTGAGATTCTGATCGAGCGCGCCGTTCGCGAGCGAACACTCGTCCGCGAAAACGAGGCCATGAAGCGCACGTTGGAAGATCTCCAGCAACCCAAAACGCTTGTCGGAAAGTCTGACGCGATCGGCGGCGTGTACGAGAAGATCGAACGCGTCGCACAAAGCACAGCGACGGTTCTGATCAGTGGGCCCAGCGGTGTCGGCAAAGAAATGATCGCACGTGCGATTCACACGAGCTCTCCGCGCGCCGACAAGCCGATGCTCTGCGTAAACTGTGCCGCGCTGACGCCGACACTTCTTGAAAGCGAACTGTTCGGCCACGAGAAGGGCGCGTTTACCGGGGCCGATCGTCAGCGGAAAGGCCGCTTCGAGCTGGCCGACGGTGGCACGTTGCTTCTGGATGAAATTTCCGAAATGGACCTCGGTTTGCAATCCAAACTTCTCCGGGTCCTGCAGGAGCGTGAGTTCGAACGTGTCGGCAGTTCCGTGACGCGACGCGTCGACGTCCGCGTGATCGCAACAACCAACCGCAACCTCCGCGACTGGGCCGCGAAAGGCAAATTCCGCGAGGACCTGTACTATCGTCTCGGCGTCCTGCCGATCGAAGTACCCGGCCTTGCCGAACGCGGCGACGACGTGCCGCTGTTGCTGGAGCATTTCATTACACAAATCACGAAGCGCGAAGGAAAGCCCCAGCCGATTCTGACGCCGGATACGATTCGTGTCCTGCGTGAGTATTCCTGGCCCGGCAACGTTCGCGAACTGGAGAACTTCTGCGAACGGCTCTGCGTGCTGGAGGCCGGCAAGACGATTGAGCCGGAAACGGTGAGCGGCATGCTCAACGGCGTGACGAAAGCGGCCCCGGTAAAGCAGGAAGCGCAGCCGATTTCTTATCGAGAGGGCAACATTCTCGCCGACGCCGAGCGCGATCTGATCGAACAGGCCCTTGCCCGCTTCAACGGGCATCGCGAACGCACCGCCCGGTCACTGGGTATCGGGCTGCGCACGCTCGGCCTCAAAATCAAGAAGTGGCGGGAAGAGGGAACATTCGTGGAGCCGTATCGTCGCACGCGATCTGCGATGGAGAAGGCCGGTGACGCAAATGGCAGTCACGGGTACACAGGCACCCGATTTGTCGACGACGACGCGGATGACACGCACGAAGACGCGAACATGTACGCGTATTCCAGCGCGCGAAGCTGATACGTTTTCGAATGTTGATGGATGGCACGGAAGTTGCCTGAAGCTTCAGCATGTTGATCGTGACCTTACGCGGCGCGAGAGCGGGCATGGAGGCCCAACGTGTGGCTTGATCGCATCCTATCCAGCAAGACGACGAATGCGCTCGCGCTCTCGGTGCAGTTCACCGAGCGCCGACAGCAAGTCCTTGCGGAGAACATCGCGAACATCGATACGACCGATTATCACACCAAGCGGCTCGACGTGTCCGATTTTCAGTCGGCGCTCAAGTCCGCTTTGGACGCGCAAACGCCGCGCACGTCCGTGCTGGAGTTGCGCGGTCGTACGGTAGAGACAACTGCTGCCGGTCACCTGCTTGTCGAACCGGAGACCGAGCCGGCACCGAACATCCTGTTCCACGACGGCACCAACGCACGGTTAGAGGAACTGATGACCGATGCCGCATCGAACTCACTTTATCACGAATTCGCCGTGAACCTGTTGCAGACGCGGCTCGACGGGCTGTTCACCGCGATTCGAGGACGTATTCAATGATTCGAGCGCTTGAAACCAGTCAGTCGGCGTTGGTCGCGCAGCGCGTCCGGATGGACGTCATTGCGGGCAACATTGCCAATGCGTCAACCACACGCCAGGCAGATGGGACGCCGTTGCCGTACCGCCGACGCTTCGCGTCCTTTGTCGAAGGCGCGACGCACGATGCCCCCGGCGTTCGAGTCGACGTGGTGGGGGAAGATGAATCACCCTTTCAGCTCAAGTACGACCCCGGGCATCCTGACGCGATTCAGGCCGGCCCGAATCGCGGTTATGTGCAATTTCCCAACGTCAATGTCACCATGGAATATGTCGATGCTCTCGCGGCCGGAAGGGCCTACGAAGCCAATGTCGCAATGTTGAATTTATCGCGGCAAATGATCCAGCGTTCGTTGCGACTGTTTGCGTAACGCTTGATGAGGCATTGCATGTGCGAGCGTAAGCTATGATCGATCCACTCGGCAGCGCGGGCATGAGCCCCATTCAACCCATTCAGCACGCGCAGAATCTGCTGAAAAAAAACGCCGACACGGCGCCGGCAAACGTCGGTTCGGACTTCGCGGAGATGCTGCGCAGTCAACTGGAACGCGTGAACACGATCCAGAACGAGGCCGACGAGGGTTTGCAGAAAGTCCTTACCGGCGAGTCTGAGAACCTCACCGAGGTCTTTGTCGCGACCCGCAAGGCAGAAGTTGCCTTCAGCTTGCTGATGGAAATCCGCAACAAAATGGTCGAAGCCTACGAAGAGCTGCGGCAGTTGCGCGTCTGACGCGCATTCTGCGCGTTCGCGGCTGAATTCCTGATCCTCCTACCGATACTGTCGAATAGCAACCGGGCACAGGGCTGTGCTCGATCGCCGACGCCGTTTGCATGGGACGTGCAGACGCGGCACAACAAAACGCCAGCAGCGAAGGTTTCGGCATGGACGCCGTTCAACGGATTATCGCACAAATCAATAAGAACCTCGCGGGACTCGGGACGTCGCAAAAAGTGGCGCTGCTGCTCGGCGCGGTGCTGGTGGCGGGTTCGCTCACCTGGATGGTGCAGTGGGCGGCGAAGCCGGCAATGATCGCGCTGTGGGACGGCAACCTGACTGCCGAAGAAATCGCGACGATTTCCGGTGGTCTCGACACGATCGGTGAAACGTACGAAATTCGCGGGAATGGGATCTTTGTTCGCGCCAGTGCCAATCCGCGCGCGCTGATCGCCCGCCTGCAGCAGATGGACATGATGCCTTCCGATATTTCCACGGGATTTGCCTCACTGGTAAAAGAATCGAATCCGTGGATCTCACAAGCGGAAAATGATCGTCGCTGGACGCACGCATTGCAGCGCGAGCTGGAAGCCGTACTCCGGCAATTTGCTGATGTCAGCAGCGCGCGGGTGTTTCTGAATCTCAACGCCCAGCGTCACGGGTTTTCGCGATCGCTGCCCCCCAGCAGCGCCAGCGTGACGCTCTTCATGAAGGGGGGGCAACCGCTTACCCAGAAACTCGCGAAGAGTGCAGCACGTCTCATTGCGGGTGCTGTCCGCGGGCTGTCGTTCCAGAATGTCAGTGTCGTGGATGGCTCCGGAAATACCGTGCTTGATTGGGAAGATGATCGCATCGGCAGCACGAAGCTGCAGCAGGAACGCGCCGTCTACGAACGCGAAATTCGCGAAAAGATTCGCAATCAGCTCGCCTTCGACCCGCGCTCCCTCGTCAATGTCCGGGTGGAACTGGATTTCAGTACCGAAACGGTGGAAAGCCACAAGCTCGACGACCCCGTCGACGTCAGCGAAATCTCCGAAACCGAGCAACGCAGCCGCGCGAAAGCCGTCGCCGGCGGACAGCCCGGCGTGCAGCCGAACGTTGGTGTCGAAGTCGATCGCGGTGCGGGCAATGAGCAGTACACGAAAGAAACGGCGCGGTCACAGAAACAGACCGGTTATACCCATCGCACCGTCTCCACACCCAGCGGCCAGACGTTCGCGATCTTCGCCGCGGTCAACATCTCGCATAGCTATCTCCAGAGCATCTTCAAGCGGTTCAATCCCGATGCCGCCGAACCGACGCTCGAGGAGATTGAAACCATCTTTGAGAAAGAGCGCGTTCGGATCGTCGAACAGATTTCGAAGCTGGTCCGCGCGCAGGACGACCAGAACGTCACTGAGCAGATCGCTGTCAGTTGGTACTTCGATCCCGTCGAAGAGGATTCAGCGGATGCCACGTCCGCGATGGCGATGCCTCTCGAAATGGCCGGGCGCTACGGACCGCAGGCCGGATTGGCCGTTCTGGCGCTGATCGCGCTGCGAATGATGACCAAAATGGCGAAGAAGCCGACCAATGCTGAGAACTTCGGCCTAGAGGTCGGGTTGTCTCCGGAGGCAATCAAAGCGGCAACCGCTGCCAAAGCCGACCTGCGCGGTGCCGCGCCCCAGCAGAAGCGAAAAGGCAAATCCGTCGGTCGCGCCGCCGAGGACGACGAGGGCGTAATGCCGATGTCCAGCGCGACGGAAGGCGTATTGATCGCGCAGGAAGTCGACGAATCCATGGTGCAGATACAGAAAATGCTCGAAGAAGTGGACCAGATGGTCAAAGAAGACCCGGAGAGCATCACAACGTTGTTTGAGCAGTGGATCGATCGCGGTGAGCGGGTAGGAGCATAACGAAGCGTCATGGCCAGATTTGCAAAAACCGGGGCAATCGACTCACTC